>NZ_JBKKAP010000112.1:0-18065 GCF_046714615.1 Paeniglutamicibacter sp. | reverse complement strand
GTTTGGGGGGGGGGCCCCTCACCCCGGGGGGGCCGCCCCGCCTCCTGGTGCAACGCGGATGGGGGCTCAAGCCCGCCGGTGGGCGCTTAGTCCTTGTTCAGGAATTCGCCGGTTTCGACAAAGACCTTTGCGAACTCCGGGATCCAGGAGAAGTTCTGCACAAATCCGTGGTTGGCCCCCGCATAACGGCTCAGCGTTGTTTCGACGCCGGCCTCTTTCAGGCGCTTGGCGTAGAGCTCGCCCTCGTCGCGCAGCGGATCGAACTCGGCGGTGATGACCAGCGCCTGCGCCAAGCCGGTCAGGATGTCACGTTTGATCGGGGAGACCATCGGGTCTGCGGGATCAGCGCCACTGTTCAGGTAGAAGGAGTTGAATGGCGCAAGACCTGCGGTCTCCAATCCGTAGCCGGTGGCGTTTTCGCGCATCGATCCGTAGCGCTCAACATCGAAGTCCAGATCGAGTGAGGGGTAGAAAAGGATTTGGTGCGTGAGGGCAGCAAATCCGTCGTCGTGCGCCTTTGCCGCGATGGCAGCGGCAAATGTTCCGCCGGAGCTGTCGCCCGCAATGGCAAGGTTCTTGCCGTTCCAGCCCAGGTCCTGGCCGTTTTCGGCCACCCAGCGCAGCACCGCGTAGCAATCCTCCAGCCCGGCCGGGAAAGCAGCCTCGGGGGCCAGCCGGTAGCCGACCGAGAGGACCTTGTGCCCGGTTTCCTTGGCCAGGGCACGGGCGACGTGGTCATGGGTGTCCAGGCTGCCCAGGAAGAACGCACCGCCATGGAGGTAGACCAGTACGTCGTGGCTCGTCGCTTCGTCGGGGGTGTAGACGCGCACGGGCACCTCGCCGGAGGCAGTGACGGCGTTGATGTCTTCGACCTTGAACAGGGGCAAGCGATCCTCGAGCGGGGCGACATGCGTTGCCTCGCCGGCGCGCATCGCGGCGGGGTCAAGCGGGGAGCCGTCGGGTGCGGGGATCATCGCCAGGATCTTGGCGATTTCGGGATGAATAGCCATGGGTCTTAGACCTGCACTTTCGACTGGGATGCGGGTTTCTGGCCGGGGAAGACCTCATTGAGTTCGTCCTCGGACCAGCCCGAACGCGAGATGCGCTGCAGCTCATCGGTCACCGGCTTGCGGGTCGCCTGGAAGAGCGCCAGGGCTGCTTTGACCGAGTCGGCCTCGACCAAGGCGTCGGCAAGGGCTCCGGCGTCCATGATCGCCGAGTTGGCGCCCTGTCCCTGGTGGTGCAACATGGCGTGGGCGGCGTCGCCCATGATCACCACGGAGTCGGTGTGCCATTTTTCCACCGGGTTGATGTCGTACACGGCACGTATGGAGACGGTGTCCATGTCCAGGTTCTGGGCCATCTTCACGATGCGCGCATCAAAACCTGCAACGGTGGCCAAGAGCTGTTCCTTGCTGACCTCCGGTGCCCAGGTGGAGTCCGGGCACAGCGCGGTGATGTCGAAGGAGAGTTGGTTGCGGTGGCGCAACGGCAAGAGGTAGACCTTGGTGCCCCGACCGATATACATGCGCAGGTTGTCATCGTTGATCATGTCGCCGGCTTCATCCATGGAGATGACGGCGCGGTAGGCGTGCTCGCCGGAGAAGACCGGCTGGTTATCTCCAAACAGTGCCTTGCGCACCACGGACTTGATGCCGTCGGCGCCGATGACCAGGTCTGCCTCGACGACGGTGCCGTTGGCGAAGGTGAGCACGGAGGTTGCGCCCTTGTCTTCGATTCCGGTCAGCTTGTGGCCCAAGTGGACCATGCCCTCGGGCAGGACGCTGAGCAGCGCATCGATGAAGTCGCCACGGTGGATCAAGTGGGTCTTGGTTTCAACCTCGAAGTCGTTGATGCCCGGCCAGGCTTCCTCCATGATCGGGTTGTTGTCGGCCGTGAGGATCTCGAAGGTGTCGCTCGGCGAGCTGACGGCGGAGATGGCGTCGAAGCTGCCCCACTGGCGGAAGCGGTCCATGGTGGAGGGGCGCAGGCCGATGCCGGCTCCGACCTCACGGACCTGGGAGGCCTGCTCGTAGACGTTGACGGTGGCGCCCAGCAGGCTCAGGGCCTTGGCGGCTGCGGCTCCGCCGTAGCCGGCGCCGACAATGGCGATGTTCAGCTTGTGAAGATCCGTGGCCTTCATGATGATGTCTCTTTCGTGGGGCCGGGACAAGAATCCCGGGAAGCGTGAGGGGAGTGCGGGAAGCCCGGGAAATCAGGCTTGGAGCGTGAGGAACTGGGCGGGGTTGGTCACGAAGATCTTGGTGATTTCCGCTTCTCCCAGGCCTTCGTTGCGCAGGTCCGGGATCAGGTCCTCGAACATGTAGTTCACGGTATGGCCCTTGACGCCCGGCCAGCCCAGCGGGCTGCAGTTGGCGTCGACACCGGCAAGCACCTTGTCGATGTTCCCCGCCTTCAGGAAGCGCATGAAGTGGTCGAGGCGGTCCTGGCGCGGACGGGCCCAGAACGGGGGATCCTCCAGCTCGGTCTCGTAGCCGAAGGTGTCGAAACCGACGCGGCCACCCTGCTCGGCGATCCACAGATCCGGGGTGTTGTCCGCGTTGAATCCGTCATCGGCGTGGCCGAAGAGCACACGGTCCAACGGCAGGCCCTCGTCGGTGAAGATGTCCATGGCCGGCTGTACGTCGATGGCCAGGTGGGTCAGGATCGGTGCGCCGGTCTTGACGGAGGCGCGAGCAGCGGCGCGGTAGATGCGCTTGTCCAGCTCGGTCATCTTGCCGCCGCGGGATACTCCAACTTTGATCACCCCGGCCTTGGAGCCGGTGCCACCGATGCCGACGGTGATTTCATGGATGAAGACCTCGGCCAGGTATTCCACCGAGGCGCGGGCGAAGTGCGGCAGGGCGGTGTCGCCGCCGACAAAGCCGGTGCAGGCGATGATGTTCACGCCGGTCTTGGCCGAGAGTGACTTGTAGTAGTCGATGTCGCGGCCGTTGCAGATGCCGGTGGCATCCACGAAGGTGCCACCACCATATTCGTGGAATGCGCGCAGCTTCGGCACGGTTTCCTCGTAGCGCTGCTCCGGGGTCTTCCACCACTTGGAGTCCAGTTCGGACCCGGGCATGCCGTATCCGATGTGCTCGTGGATGGCCACGAGTCCCAATTCTTCGGCCGGGATGGTTCCCAGCACGGTGTTTACCTTTGACACAACAGTCACCTTTGAAAAATAGAAAGTTTTGGGTTCTTGCGGATGGCTGCGGCGCTAGCGCACCGTGAGCAGCTCGCGCGGGTTCTCGATGAGCAGTCGCGCGGCGTCGGCATCGGAGAGGCCCAGCGACTTCAGCTGCGGAACGAACGTGGTGATCACCTGTCCGAAGGGCACCGTGGTGTCCGGCTGGCCCTTGGCGACGCCGATGGCATTTGATGAGAGGATGATCCGCTCGGCGAAGCCGGCGGCCACAAGCTCCATGACCAGGGCGGCGCGCTCGGCGTCGTCCAGGTACGTGGCGTCGTCGTTGGTGCCGACGTGGTCAAGCCCGACGTAGGCGCCGCGGCGGGCGACCTCCAGGGCTGCACCTTTGGCATCCAAGCGTTCGAGGGAGGCCACGAGCACGCGCTCGGCGGGTAGTTTTTCAGCCAGCACGATGTCCAGGTCGGCAAGCGCGTCTGCTCCGAAGCGGATCGAGAGCGGGACGCCGGTTGCCAGTGCGGTTCGTGCCGCGCCGCGGAAGAGTGATTCCTCGGTGGGGGTCATGCCCGTCGTTGCGGCGGTGGTGGTCACCAGGCCTGCGGCGGCGCGCCGCTCCAGTCGCGGGACGACCATGCCCTCGGTGACTTCCTGGGAGAAGAGTGCTGCGAACTTCTCGGAGGGCCACGGGGTGGGTGGATTGGTTTGCGGGGTGAGGAAGTAGCCGCCGAGGTTTTCTTCCGGACCCATGCCGGTGGAAGCGATGATGTGCACGCCGGTGGCGCGCGAGAGTGCCTCGTAGAGCTTGAGGTCGCGGCCGTGGAACATGCCGGTGGAATCGACGATTGCCTTTCCGCCGTTGTCGCGGAACTCGTTGAGCTTCTTGGCCAGTGCCTCGAAGATCTCCGCGCGGTCCATGGTCACGTCCGGGGCAAACTGGGCGCCGGGGACCACCGAGAGCAGGGCCTCGTGCACGGCGACGACACCCAGGTCGTGGGCCGGGATGGGGCCGAGGACCGTGTTGACGGTGGCGGCGGGGAGTGTTGTTGTATCCGTCATTGGCACAACCTTTCATCAGCGTCACGCCGTATCTGGCGTCACGCGCTGGGAAGGATCATGCACCGCGACCTCTGGATGGATTCCTCGCCGAACTCGGTGCAGGCAAGGTAATCGGGCCGGTGTGCCGGAGATTGTTGCTGGCGCCTTGCGGCTGTAGCTTGCCTCGCATGCATGTGACTGCGATTACCTGTCAATTAGCTTTACACTCTGTCTAGTGAATGTCAAGAGCGACCGGGGTCACAGGCGAATTGCGTCGGGAGTGCCAAGGGCCACGGCATCGGGGGAGCAAGGATCCCGGACTGCAGCGAGAGAGGTTTAGCGGCTGGTGGTGAACTTGTACTTGAACTTATCGGCCTGGTGCACCGCGGAGCGCCAGCCGGCCGGCCGGTCGCCGGTGGTGTAGAAAATTGTCTCGATAACGAGCAGCGGGCTGCCTTCGGTCACGTCGAAAATGGCGGCTTGCCTGGCCGTGGCAGCCGTGGCCCAGGCCTCATGTTCCGCCCTGACGTGCGCAATGCCGAATTGCTTTTCAAGCAGTTCGAAGGCGGAACCCCGGGCCTCCAGTTCCGCAGCCGTGGGCTTGAAGTCCTCCGGCGCCCGGATGTAGACGTCGGCTTCGACGAGTGGCTCGCCTTCGACGGAGATCAGGCGGTTGAAGTGCAGGAGGCGTTCATCCGTATCGAGTTGCAGGCGTTCGCGAATTTCGGCGGGAAGTGTGGCGCGTTCGACGCCGGAGACCTTGCCCGCCGGGTGCAGCCCGGTGTCGGAAAGGTATTGGTAGAGCGCTCCGGAGCGTACGTCCGCGGGCCGCTGGACCCGGGTGCCGGTGACCGGAAATGTTCCCTTGCCCTGTTTCCGGTAGACGTAGCCTTCGGATGCCAGGTCGGCAAGTGCCTGTCGGATGGGTGCTCGGCTGACCTCGAAGCGGTCCAACAGCAGGGCCTCGGTCATGGGCTTGCCGGGATCGGCGGTGCCCTCCGCGATTTCCTTGCGCAGGATTTCCTTGATCTGGCGATATAGGGGTACCCCGGACGAGGAATCGAGCTCGTCGTATGCCATGGATTTTCCGTCCTAACGCGTCGTTGGTCGCCGGATTGTCAACTGTGGGCAGTTAACCACGGGACGGTGAAAGCTTAGGCGATGGCCGTCCTCCGGGTGTAATGCAGGCCAAGCCTGCCCGCATTTTGCCTCGCCGCCGGCGTCCTCTCGCTGCTGCCCGGCGGCGCCGATGTGAGGAACCGTCGGCGGTGGACCCGCTGGTCCGCCCCTGCCGATGGGAACATGCGACGAGGCCCAGGGCGAGCGGGAGGAACAGCGCCGTCAGTGCGGCTGTCTTCATGTACAAGGTGTTTGTCATGCTTCAAGACTAGGAAGGTTTGGGCCACGGTCGGGAGAGTCTGGCGGCGCCCCTCCGTGCCGGCACCGCCAGCAAGTTCGGCCCGGTGGAACCGACCGCTGCGGGTGGCATCACCGATGCGATTTCCGTTTGCTGGCCGGCATCGCGTTCCACCACACGGACAGGTAGGCGACAATGACGACAACCAAGTTTTGATGCGACTTGCAGCCAGCGCAGCCTTGTCTTCGGCGTTGGCGGTTCATGCGCATGTCAGGCAGACAGGGACCAGGCGAAGCCCGCGAGTCCGAAGCAGGGTTCATGCTCGGTGGTCCGCAGCGCCTGGTTTGCGGCTGGCGGGAGCCAATGAAGTCGGTGCGGCATCACGCCTGCCCGGACTGTTTAGACGTTTCAGGGGAAAGAGCGCGGGCGAGCCTGCTGTTTGACGCTGTCGCGGGGCAATGGGTCCGAAGGTCACCTTGAATCGAGGCGGCCCCCCGAACCCCGGCATCCACAGGACGCGGTCCTGGTCGGTGCCGGGGTTGCCAGGACGCGGCCAGGCGCCTGCTGGTGAAGGCCGCGCCGTCTCTGGGTTAGAGGTTTTTCTTGAAGAAGGAGTCGAGCTTGTCCCAGGGGATGATGTTGACCCGGTCGTAGAGGTCGACGTGGCCGGCTCCGGGAACGATGTAAATTTCCTTCGGCTCCGCGGCCCGCTGGTATGCGTCCTCGCTGAAGTAGCGCGAATTGGCAACTTCACCGTGCACGAGCAGGATCGGTCGGGGGGAGATCCACTCGATATTCTGGAACGGGAAGAACTGCATCAGGGCACCATTGCTGGTCAGCGACATTTCCGTTGTTGAACGAGGATGTTGTCCGCGTGGCGTGCGGTAATAGTCGTAGAACTCCTTGGCCACATCCGGAGAGTCATCAGTGATGGTTTCCGGTGTTCCAACGACGTATTCCTTCTGGCCGCCTTCGGCTTCGATCCAGCGTTGCTTGCTCATGGCGTCGACTTCCTGCCGGCGTTCCGCTTCCGTCATCGTGTCGCCCAGGTGCTGTCGGCGGTCCCTGCCCATGTCGTACATGCTGACGGTGGCAATGGCCTTCATGCGCGTGTCGATTTGGGCTGCGGCGATGGAGAATCCGCCGCTGCCGCAGACTCCGAGGACTCCGATGCGTTCCCTGTCCACCAGGGGGTGCAGTCCGAGGTAGTCCATGGCCGCGCTGAAGTCTTCGACGAAGGCTTCTGGAGAAGCGATGTGATGGGGCTTGCCCCCGCTTTCGCCATTGTAAGAAGCATCGAATGCGACGGTAACGAAGCCGCGCTCCGCCATGGTCTGCGCATAGAGGCCCGAGGTCTGTTCCTTCACGCCGCCAAACGGATGCCCGACGATCAGCGCCCGCGACGGCTTGGAACGTTTCGCGTTCTTGGGCGTATACAGGTCTGCGACCAGGGTGATGCCGAGGCGGTTGGTGAAGGATACCTTCTCGTGGTTGACCCGGTTGCTTCGTGGGAACGTCTTGTCCCATGTCGATTCCCCGGTTCGACTGGCGGCTGCGCCGGTGATGGACAGGGTTCCCAAGGCCATTCCTCCGATCCCGGCGAGTTTCAGGATCTGGCGCCGCTTGGGGCCCTGGCCATCCGGGGAGTCGGGTGCTGAGTGGTTGGGCGTGTTGGCTGAGGTGTTCATCGGTGGCCCTTCTCGGGTTCTGTTGCGGGAACGTTGTGTGGCTCGGTCAAGATGCGGTGAACAGGTCATTCAGTACGTGGTGTTTGTCCACGGACATTGGACAATGTCGCGCGGGCTGCCGTACTCGCCGCGTGACGTCTCGTCCCTTTCCACTGAACACCAGACTCCCGCGTGCGGGGAGTCCCTGTCGCGAGGGGTACTGGCAGGGCCACCTTCGCTTCTGGCATCGTGGACTGATTGGTGGCCCACGCTGTCATCGAATTGGCCCGGGCCTGACTTGGTCTCCGCACTACGGCCAGGCCGGTCTCATAGCCCGCAGAGGGCGGAGCGCCCACGTGGGGCTGAATGCCGAACTATGCCGTGAATGCAGGATGGTGGTACCTGCAGGTCGTGCCACCCCGGGGAACGGGCCCATCTGAGCTACCGGACAGGGGCAAAATAATCGTCAAGGGAGCCAGTCGTGTGCGATTATGGCGGCTGCATTACTTGCCGGGGATGTTCTTTCCGGACCTCAAAACCTACGCGCCATCCCGCTGACACCCACCGAACGGAACCGCCTGGGCAATGGACCACAAAAGAAAATCTGACTAGGACAAACGAGCCCCAACCGGGTCATCTTTAGGAAACTCTCGCCAGCATCCCGACAAGTTCCACCGCGCGGGGGCACGGGAGATCACCGACCCGATGGTTGGGTCACAGGTTGGGGGCGGGTGCTTGTGCGAAGTGGATCCGGGTGCCGTCCGGGCGTGCGCGCAGCGCACCCAAGTCGTAGTCGAAACGTCCCATGCGCACGAGCCCCGGCCATTTCCCGGGGCTGCCGTAGAACAGGACCAGGCTCCGGGTGGGGGCGTAGTAGCCGATTTCCCCGGGGCCGGGAGCATCCGCGCGGGGCACCCCATCCAGGGTTAAGGATCGGCCAAGGTCCGCAACCTTCTCAACGGCATTGAAATCGTCGAATTCGAGATCGAGAGGGAGCAACCCCGCCAGTTCGTGTGCCACCGGATGGTCATGCAGTTGGGCGTCAACACGGGTTCCGTTGATGGTCAGTTCGATCTTCATGCGGGTGTGTCCTTCGTTCGATCACGTTGGTTGGCCTTCGCAAGTCCGGCACCGGGTCCAGCTATCGGTTCCGATGCCCGTGAGCACCTTCTTGGGAGGTTCCGTCCATTTCGGAGACGTACCGCCGCTGCCGGCGCTTCTCTGTTCAAGGCCGATCGAATGCAGCTCGGACTATGGTCCTCGGCACCGGGTTCAGTGGTCGGTCGCTTCCTTGGCCGCGAGGGAGGCCCGAACGCCGTACTCGGTGGCTGCCCACGAGGCGAGCAGGCGCAGCGCCTGTTCGGAGCTGGAATCGGGCTCGGCGGCATAAACCGTGAGGGTCAGGCCGGGTTCGGCCGCCATTTCCAGGCCTTCGTACGCGAGGGTGATTTCACCAACGACCGGGTGATGGAAGGTCTTGGAACCTGCCCCGTGGTGCCGGACGTTGTGCGCGCTCCAACGCCGCCGGAAATCGTCGGATCGGGTGCTGAGCTCCCCAATGAGGTCATGGAGCTCCTTGTTGTGTGGATCGCGTGAGGCTTCGGTGCGCAGGATGGCGACGGTGACCTCGGCGAAGAATTCCCAGTCGGGGTAGAAATCGTGTGCCCGGGGATCGAGGAAGGTGTATCTGGCGATGTTGGGCGGCTGGCCCGGCATGTCGAAGACATCCTTGTAGAAGGCGCGGGCCAAGTGGTTAACCGCGAGGATATCCATGCGTCCGTTCCGGACGAACGCCGGTCCCGCCGTGACGGCGTCCAGCACCCACTGCAGGGACTGGTGCGCCATCCAGGTCTTGGGGTTCCGTCGCCGCGGAGGCCTGGCCACGGGGCTCGCCGCCTGGGCAAGGTCGAAAAGGTGTGCACGTTCCGCATCATCGAGCTGCAGGGCTTTGGCGAGTGCGTCGAGGATCTCCGGGGAGACGCCGCTGATGGCACCGCGTTCGATGCGCGTGTAGTACTCGATGCTTACCCCGGCCAGGGTTGCGACCTCGTTTCGGCGAAGTCCCTTGACCCGTCGGTTGGTGCCGGTGGGGAGGCCGACCTGTTCAGGGGTGAGGTTGGCCCGGCGCGAAGTGAGGAATTCGCTGACTTCCGATCGATTGTCCATGCTTCCACGGTAGAGGAGACCCTGGCTTCGGGGGAGTCCCTCGCAGTACCACCACCAACCGGGACTCCCTCCATCGGTCACTTCATGGTGTTGTTGTAATGACCAATCCGCAGCAGGCGATACGGTGACGAACGAGCCCCAGCCACTCCGTTGCCGATGCCACCACAAGGGCGTGCCACATGCCCTTGCCTCACCACATTCATCCGCATGTCCGCCAGATCGGCACCATCCTCAACCCTGAATCGGGAGATTCCATGACTATTTTTTCCCCCATCACCCTCGGTGACCTCACCCTGCCCAACCGCCTCGTCATGGCCCCGCTCACCCGATCCCGGTCGGGTCGCGACGGCGTCCCGGGAGAGATAGTCGCGGAATACTACGGGCAGCGCGCTTCCATGGGCATGCTCACCACCGAAGGCATTTACCCAAGTGCCGCCGGGCAGGGTTTCGTGCGCCAACCGGGACTCGAAACCCCGGCGCAGGTCGATGGTTGGCGCAAGGTCACCGATGCTGTCCACGCAGAGGGCGGCCGCATCATCGCCCAGATCATGCACGCGGGCCGCGTCGCCAACTCCGGCATCACCGGCCAGCAGGCCGTGGCCCCCAGCGCCGTCGTCATCAACGGATTAACCAGGACCTATGAGGGCAAAATTCCCTATGAGGTCCCCCGCGCGCTGGGCACTGAAGAGCTGCCAGGCATCATCGAAGAATTTGTCCAGGGCGCCCGGAACGCCATCGAGGCAGGCTTCGACGGCGTCGAAATCCACGGTGCGAATGGCTACCTGCTCCACCAATTCCTCTCTCCCTCGGCCAACCACCGAACCGACGAATACGGCGGCACCCCGGAAAACAGGGCCCGTCTCACCATCGAAACGGTGACGGCCGTAGCCCGGGAAATCGGCGCGGGCAAGACCTGGCTGAGAATCTCACCGGAAAACACCATCGAGGACGCGTTGGACTCCGACCCCGTGGACGCATTGGTCACCTATCTGGCCGTGGCAGCAAGAGTCGCACCGCTGGGCCTGGCCGGCCTGAGCATCCTACACACTGACCCCTCCGGTGAGCTCGTCCAGCAGGTTCGCACCCGATTCGGCGGGAAAATCATCCTCAACACCGGTTTCAACGCGGTCACGTCCTTGCAGGACGCCCTCGATCTCACCGAGGGCGGATGGGCCGATGCCGTGGTCGTGGGGCGGCCAGCGCTCGCCAACCCGGACCTGGTCCGCAGGTGGCGCGAGGGCCTGGCGCTGAATGAACCGGACCACACCACGTTCTACACCGAGGGACCCAAGGGCTACACGGACTACGCGACTTGGCAGAACTAACACCAAGGATGTCGGCCATCGGCACATTTTATACAGCATGCAGGAGATGAAAGAGACGGTTCCAAGACACGATCCGCGCAGCTCCAGTGCCGGACCGAGGAGAAAAATCGCCGCCATTTTCGTGGTGGTCATTCTGCTCCTTGGATTGGTCGCCGTCATCGAGCGCAATGCCCGCGGCATTCTGCAAGGCGCCCCAGTCGGGGAACTCGCTTCCGGGGAGATCCCGAATGGCTGGGCATCACTGATAGAAGCGGCTGCCGAGGAATCGGGGGTTCCTGCCCCGATCCTAGCGGCGCAGATCGAGGCCGAATCCGACTGGCAGGTCGATGCCCTGTCCCCGGCCGGAGCACAAGGACCGACCCAATTCATGCCAGCGACGTGGGAGGAGTACGGCCAGGGTGGCGATCCCCAGAATCCCGTGCACGCGATCGACGCCCAAGGACGTTTCATGGGAGACCTGCTTGCCCTGGCGGAATCATCCGGCATCGAGGGCGACCCCATTGATCTGGCGTTGGCGGGGTATAACGCGGGGTTTGGTGCGGTCCAGAGATATGACGGGATTCCTCCCTACCCGGAGACGGAGAACTACGTCGAAAAGATCCGTCGGCTCGCGCCCGCCTACGAGGATGCCACAAGGGGCCAAAACGCCGAGGGGAACCCCGGATTTTCCTCACCGGGCGCGGTGGCGGTCGCTGAAGGACCCGGTCCGTGGCCAGCTGCTTCGTGATCGGTCAGAACTCTGCCGGTGACCGCATCTTGGGCCGACCCGCGTGGTTTCGTCCGGGCTTGGTCCCCGGTCGGGTCAATGGTGCCCATTACCCGCTCTCGGCGTCCGGCCGGTTGCTGATCCAAATCCTTCGTTGACGAAGGGGGCACTGTTGGTACCCCTCACAACGCGGTCTCCCACATCGGGCTAACCTGCTGTTTGATGAAGGGTAGAGACCCAACAACACGCGCCGCCGGCGCCAGCAGCCACAGCCAGCAGGAAGAAACGAAACCACCTTGACCTCAGAAACCTTCTCGAGCCGCGCCGAAAACGACGATGCCACGCCCGGAATCGGCGCGCGAGCAACCGGACTTGCGGAAGCGATGCCGTCCGCGGCCGTGATCCCGCCGGTCCCGGGCGATCGCCTGCCACTGCCGGCATTGCTCGTCATGGCGCTCATGGGGTTCATCCTGATTGCCACCGAAACCATGCCGGCGGGTCTGCTGCCTCAGATCGCCAGCGGACTGGGCATAACCGAGGCCACCGCGGGACAAATGGTCAGCGCCTACGCGCTGGGAACGGTGATCCTCACGATCCCTGCCATCGCGCTGACCCGTGGGATGCGGCGCAAGCCCGTTTTCCTCGCCGGCATCCTGGGCTTCCTGTTGGCGAACATCGCCGCGGGCTTCTCGGCGGACATCGTCCTGTCCCTGGTGGCCAGGTTCGTCGCCGGAGCCTTTTCCGGTCTGGCGTGGGGAATGATGGCCGGTTACGCGCGCCGAATCTCGGCCCCGAAGTTCGCCGGAAGGGCCCTGGCCATTGCCTCGCTCGGAACCCCGCTCGGGTTGGCCGTGGGCACGCCTCTCGGTTCGTGGCTGGGCACAACCTTTGACTGGCGCTTCTCCTTCTGGGCCCTTTCCGTCTTGACGATTCTCACCGGGTTGCTCGCACTGGCGATCGTTCCCGATGCCCCCGGCCAGCGCGCAGAATCCCAGATCCCGATGGTACGCGTGTTCGCCATTCCCGGGGTCTCGGTGATCCTCGTGGTCATTTTCGCGTGGATGCTGGCGCACAATACCGTCTACACCTACATCGCTTCGTTTCTGCGCACGACAAATGTCTCCCTCACGGTTGATGTGGCCCTGGTGGTGTTCGGGGTGTCAGCCCTGATCGGCATCTGGATCACCGGTTCCCTCATTGACCG
Organism: Paeniglutamicibacter sp.; assembly: GCF_046714615.1. Lineage (NCBI taxonomy): Bacteria > Bacillati > Actinomycetota > Actinomycetes > Micrococcales > Micrococcaceae > Paeniglutamicibacter > Paeniglutamicibacter sp. The sequence goes on along the minus strand of NZ_JBKKAP010000112.1, from coordinate 5,454 downwards.
CGCACCGCGACCGCTGGTCCTGGCCAGCCTCTCGCTCTTCCTCATCGCGGGCATCATCTTCATCGCCGGCAACCAATCCCTGGTTGCTGTACTGGTGGCCCTTGCGTTGTGGGGCATCGCTTTCGGCGGGGCGGCACCGCAGTTGCAATCGGCCATCAGCGCCGCCAGCGGAGAGAACGCGGATGTCGCCAACTCACTGCTCGGTGTCGCATTCAACGTCGCCATCTTCTTCGCGGGCATCGTTGGTGCCGTTTTGATCAGCACCGCCGACGGACTGGTCCTGCCCGTCCTGATGGTCGCACTGGCAGCCGTTGCCCTGGCTATTGCCTTCACCGCACGCAGATACGCGTTCCCTTCCCGGTCATGACCCCACACCCCTTGAGGTGAAATCGTGCCTCGCACACCGCTCGCCCCCCTGCGACCGACCACGCAAAATATCCCTTCAAGCAGTCAATGCGTACGCAGCCTCATCTGCCGCTGAGCCTCTCGCACCGACCGAAATCGAGTGCCGTGCAGTGGGCCCTCGACACAAGAGAAAGGCACGACCAATGCGTCGAAACCACATCATCACTGGATCCCTGGCATTGTTGCTGGCCCTGACCGGATGCACCAAGACCGGGGACGCCAACCCCTCGGCCCCGATAACGACCACGGCGCCAACGTCCGCCGCCACGCCTAGCACGTCGCCGTCCGCCGCATCGGCACCCGCGACGAGCCCGAGCGCATCCGCCGCGGAATCAACCGTCCCGGATGCGCCGGCCACCCAATTGCCGCTCGTGCGCTTCACTTCGGGTGGGACATCCGTTGATGTCACCATCAAGCCGGACAACCCCACCGCCAGGGACTTTCTCTCGATGCTTCCGCTCACCGTGCCGGTCGAGGAATTCGCGGGGCGGGAGAAGCTCGCGGACCTGCCCCGGGAGCTGGTGACGGAGGGTTCCCCGGGATCTGACCCCGTGGACGGGGACCTGATCTACTTCAAGCCGTGGGGAAACCTCGGTTTCTACTACAACACCTCGGGCATCGGCTACTCGGAGCAAACCATCCACCTCGGGACCTACGACGCCACGGCAGAACAATTGGAACTCCTCGAGGGCAACAACATCACCGTCGAACTTGTCGATTAGCCCCGGCGCATCGGCATCCCCGGAACACCACAAGCAGCCCTGAACCACAAGGAGAACATAGATGAGGATCTTCCAGATTGGGGCGGCCGGAGGCATCGGCCTGCGCCTGGCGCAACTGTTGTCCGCCCGCGGCGACAAGATCATCGGCATGCACCGCAGGTCCGAACAGGCGGAGCGCCTCGCCGCGGCGGGAGCGACTCCGCTGCGCGGGGACCTCATCGAGGATGACGCAACAATCCTCGCTGCCCTCATGAAGGGGTGCGATGCAGTGGTCTTCTCCGCCGGCGCCCACGGCACCGGCGTTGAACAGACAACGCTCATCGACGGGGAGGGCCTGAAAAAGGCGGTCGCCGCCGCTGCCCTGGCAGGCATCGACACCTTCGTATTGGTCTCCGCCTTCCCCGAATCCGAACGCTCAAGCGGCGGCAGCAAGGACTTCGAGCACTACATGGCCGTCAAGAAATCGGCCGACGAATATCTGGCTAGGACCCGGCTGCGGTGGCTGATCGTGCGCCCGGGTTCCCTGACCGACCAACCCGGGAGCTCAACGGTAACCGCAGCCCTGGCTACCGACTACGGGCCGGTGTCACGGGACAATGTCGCTGCGTTCATCGCTTCCGCCCTGCATGATCCGGCGCTTCGGCGGATCATCGTCGAACTCGTGGACGGCCCGAACCCCGTCGGCGACGCCGTCGCCGACCTCGCTTCCTTCGCCGGCAACCGCCCGGATCCGGACCTGGCGCCGGCCGGTTCCTGAATGCCTTCCGGCCAGCAGCCCCTGGCTTCCGCGCACGCGGCCAAGCACCCCACCACCCATGCGGGCGGCCCCACGGGCCGACGCACCAACACCCAGGAGAAGACCTTGAAAAACCTCCGAGCAACATCGGTGCTGGCCGCCGGACTGGGGATCAGCTTCCTGCTGACCTCATGCACCCCGACGCCTCCGGCCCAGCCCTCGCCACCGTCCACCCCATCTGCCACGTCATCAACGCCGTCGCCGTCAACGTCCCGGTCGGAAGAGCCGGCCGGACAAGCGGCGCCCACCGGTACTCCGCGGGTTATCAGTAGCGGCTTGGAGGCGCCGTGGTCGGTGGTGTTCCGTGATGGCACGGCCTTGGTCAGCGAGCGGGACAGCGCCCGCATCCTTGAACTGGCCGACGACGGGAGCTCCCGCGTACTCGGGACGGTTCCCGGGGTCGCCGGCTCCGGCGAGGGCGGACTGCTGGGCTTGGCGGTCGATGAACTAGGAAGGCTGTACGTTTACTCGACGGGTGCCGGGGAAAACCGCATCCAACGCTTCGACGTCACGGGAACACCCGGGTCGCTGGCCCTGGGCGAAGCGGTGACAATTCTCGACGGGATCGACTCGGCGAGCTATCACGACGGAGGTCGCCTGGCTTTTGGCCCGGACGGGATGCTCTATGCCACCGTGGGTGACGCCGGGCAGGCCGGCAAGGCCCAGGACGTGGATTCCCTGGTCGGCAAGATCTTGAGGATGACCCCCGATGGCAGCGTTCCCAATGACAATCCGTTTGCTGGGTCCCTGGTCTACAGCTATGGGCACCGCAATCCGCAGGGACTCGCTTGGGCGCAGGACGGAACGATGTTTGCCACCGAGTTCGGCCAAAACACCTGGGACGAGCTGAACATCATCACGGCCGGTGCCAACTACGGGTGGCCGACGGTCGAGGGCATTGAGGAGGCCGAAGGCTTCACGAATCCGGTGCAGCAGTGGACCCCGGATGTGGCCAGCCCCAGCGGCATGACCCACATTGATGGGACCCTGTTCATCGCCAACCTGCGCGGATCGGTACTACGCGCGGTGCCGGTCGCAGATCCCGCCACGTTCACCGACCACTACGCCGGCGAGTACGGACGCATTCGGGATGTCACGGTATCCCCGGACGGGGAGCTGTGGTTCCTCACCAACAACACTGACGGGCGCGGGACGCCGGGGCCAGAAGACGACCGCATCCTCGGCGTGGATCTGGGAAGTCAGTAGGGTCTACCTGTCGACGTTCCGGGACTCACCTGAACCATGGGCGGTGCTGCCCGGTCGTTAACGGGCGGTACCGCCCGTCGGAGAAAGTAGAGCGAACGATATCTGCACCCACTACTACCCGGGCGGTTTCCATAGCCACGTCCACAGAGCAGAATGGAAAAATGTGGCAGCGACGCCGTCAGCTCCCTGGCTCCGTGAAGCAAGCGATCCGCACGGCCGCGTGCATGGTTTGCTTTGGCCTTGCGGGTCTACTCTTGTCACTGCCATCAATGCGCAGGGCGAGACAACGCCGTGCCGAGCGCTGCATCATCTGCGCCAGAAAGCAGCGCCTGGGTGCGGTTCTTGTCGCATGCTTGGCGGTGCTGTTGCTTGCCGGCGGCCTTGCCCGGGCGCAGGTCGCTGCAACCCCGCAAGTGCTCTGCCACAGCCGCATCACACCCGACGGGCGCGTCCAGCCCGAGCCGCTGCTTACGAATGTCTCCCCGCCACGAGGGTGGAGCGTGATACGGAACGTGCTGGTTGCTCCGGCCGGCGGCTTCGCCGTGCTCGCAGGTCGTGCCGTGGGGATGGAGTCTTGTTCCGGGCCGCCGTTGCTGGTCATGTTTTGGGAGCCGCCACACATCAGCGGGGGCGGCACCGAAATCGGGGACGTCTTCGTCGCCTGGATGCCGGCCGACGATCCGGGCACCGGCGCGCTCAGTACACAGGGATACGGGTTGGCCGGTGAACCCAGCTACCTGAGGTACGGTCCCAACATTTCCCGGTCCAGGGTCAGCGAGTCCGAACTTGCCAGGCACGAATCGCGTCACGTCGACCAGGGGGCCATCGGAACGATTCTCGCCGGTCCCTTCGCGTTTCCCCTCGCCTACGTCGTGGACGGCGCGTTCTTCCCGTCCTCTCGCAACCACTTCGAGCGTCATGCGGGCCTCGAAGAAGGCGACTACCCTGCGCCATTGAATTACCTGCCCGCGCCGCGATGGCCAGACGTCATCGGCATCGGCCTGGTGGTCGCGCTCATCTTGCGGCGACGTATTCGCCGGGCATCACGTCTGCTTTTCACTGGGCGAAAACAAGCCGCGCTGCACGCTCCAGCGCGTTGCCCGGTGCATACGAGGGGCTGGATCAGGGCGCACGTTCGGGCTGAGAAGAACCCAGAACCTAAATCCTTGTAACCCGAAGGCCGCTGTCTATCGGTATGACAAGGAGGCAGGGTAAGAGTGCGGCCAAGCCAGGCCACGAAGGCATTTCGACGGCGGGCCCATTCTGCGGCTGTTAGATATAAATGCGCCAATAGGCCCTGATCGTTGGGGCTTTCGCTTGGGTCTGGCGTCCCCTCGTTGGGTGTACCAAGCCTCGCGGATCAAGCGCAGCAGGACGATGATGCTGTTGGCGGAGCTGATCATCGCCTCACTGACCGGCGTGATCGTTCTCGTGCAGCGTCTCGACGCAGTTGCCGGGGCGTACGCACCGTCAATGGCGGTATTCAGGGGCCGACGCCCTCCGGCACATTGCGACCCCGCGTAACCTCACGACACACGGGGAATGCGCCGCCCCAGGAGAGCTGTTGAGACCCACATGACTACCATCGGAATCATCGGAGCAGGACACATTGGATCCCAGGTCGCGCGCAAGGCCGTGCAGCTGGGATATGACGTGGTCATCGGCAATTCGCGTGGGCCAGAAACCCTGACGGACCTGGTGGCCGAACTGGGACCTCGGGCGCGTGCCGCCACCGCGACCGAGGCCGCGGAGGCGGGCGACTTCGCGGTGGCCACCATCCCGCTGGGGAACTACACGGACCTTCCCGTCGATGCGCTGGCGGGAAAGATCGTGATCGACACGATCAACTACTACTGGGAGCGCGATGGCCGCATTGCGGCGCTGGATGACGGCGACGCCACGACCTCCGGCTTGGTCCAGGAACACCTCAAGGAATCCCGGGTGGCCAAGGGTTTCAACCACATCCTCGCCGCGGACATCACCACCACCGGTGCGCCGACCGGCACCGAAAATCGCCGCGCCTTGGCCACCTCGAGTGACCATCAGGACGCGGCGGAGCTTGTTGCCCGGTTGTATGACGAGTTTGGCTTCGACACCGTCAACGTCGGCCCGCTGGCTGAGAGCTGGCGGGTGGAGCGCGACCGCCCGTCCTACGTGGTGCGGCAAAACGCGCAGGAACTGACGGCCAACCTGGCCAAGGCGCCGCGGGTCATCTAGTTCGGCCCGACGCTTGGTTGTCTAACGGGAAATGCCGCCGGGGTTCGCTAGCTAACCGCGGCGGCATCGTCAGGCAACAAATGGGAGGTCGTCACGGTTGGACCGTGA
>NZ_JBKKAP010000111.1:0-3355 GCF_046714615.1 Paeniglutamicibacter sp. | reverse complement strand
GTGGTTATTCCGATAGCGGGGGCTGGATGACTGCCACTGCTGGGGTGTGGCGGGCGAAGTTCGGCATAACCAGAAGCCGGCAGGTTGAGTGATACTTCTATCTCCATTGTCCGGAGAGGAGCAGTGTCATGGCAGGTCGGTGCAGGGCGTCGGTGTCTGGTCCGCTTGGTGGGTTTGTTGAGGGCTTCCTCGGCGAGCTCGCTGAGCTCGGGTATTCGCCACGCAGTTACGAATGGCAGTTGCGGCTATTGAGGCATCTGTCGGAATGGTTGGCGGCTCAGGGGCTGGCAACTGGGGATCTGATCACTGAGGTGGTTGGCCGTTTTCTCGCTGAGCGCCGCAGGGCAGGGGCGAAGATGCGTTCGGAGCGGGCGCTGGCACCGCTTTTGGGGTACCTGCGGCGGGTGGGTGTGGCACCTGATCCGTTGCCTGCGACGCCGGAATCCCCTGCAGAGGTGTTGGCGGCGGGATTTGTGCACTACTCATTGGTGGAGCGCGGGTTGGATGCGCGGACGGTGGCCGGCTACGTCGGCCAGGTGGGGCCTTTCCTAGCCGTTTTTCCCAGCCCTGATCAGTGGCAAGGGTTGACGGCCAGGCAGGTGTCGGCGTTCGTGACCCAGCGGGCTGTAGGGCGTTGCGGGGCCTCGATAAAGGCCGAGGCGAACGCGTTGCGGGCCCTGTTGCGATGGATGTGGCTGGAGAGGAGCACTTCGGCACCGATGGCTGAGGCGGTCGGCTCGTTTGCCGCGGATCGAGGGACACGGCCACCGCAGGCGTTGAGCACCACCGAGGTGGCTGCCTTGCGGGCGGCAGTCACTGAGAGGGCCGACCACCTGCGGAATGAGGCGATGGTCGCCTTGATGCTGCGGCTGGGCTTGCGTGCCGGTGAGGTCGCGGCGCTGCGCTTGGAGGACATCGACTGGCAGAGTGGTCTGCTCCGGGTGCGTGGGAAAGGCTCGCATCTTGATGCGCTCCCTCTGCCGGTAGACGTGGGCGAGGCACTGGCCGCCTACGTGATGGAGGGACGCCCGCCGGCTGCGGGATCCTGCCAGGTGTTCTTGAGATCACCGGCTCCCCACACTGGGCTGTCGGTTCCGGCTGTGTCGCTGATGGTGTCGGCGGCGTTGCTCCGTGGTGGTGTTACTGGATCGGGCGCGGCGCACAGACTGCGGCACACCGCCGCTTGCGGGGTACTTGCTGCCGGTGGTGGCTTGATCGAGGCCGGCCAGTTGCTGCGGCATACACGAGTGGGCTCCACCGCTATCTACGCCAAGGCGGACCTTCCCGCGCTGCGGGGCCTGGCACGTCCGTGGCCGACGATGGAGGAGGGGCAATGAGCATCGACCTGGCTGCCGCGGCCGAGGAGTGGCTGGCCGAACGCCACGCCCGCGGTTACCTGCTGAAGGACCACGGCTGGCTGATTGCCAGCTTCCTTGACGGGCTGGCCTCCCGTGGGGTCACCACGATCACCGTCGCCGACGCGTTGGCCTTCGCCTGCCAGACGCCGACGAGCACCAAGCGCTGGCAGGCCACCCGACTCCGTGCCGTCGCCGGGCTGGCCGCCTACGTGAATGGCGTTGACCCCGAGGCTGCCGAGCTGGTCCCGCCCGGGCTGATCCGTGCACGAACAACCCGCCGCATGCCCTACCTCTACACCGCTGAGCAGGTCGGCCAGCTGATGGACTCGGCAACCACGGTCCTGACCCCACCGCTGTTCGCTCTGAGTGTTCGCACCCTGATCGGTCTGCTGGCGGTGACCGGGATGCGCAGCGGTGAGGCGCTGGCGCTAAACGTCGAGGACCTTCACATCGACCGGGCACTGCTGGTGGTGACCGGCAAGTATGACCGCCAGCGATTGGTTCCGTTGCAGCCCTCCTCCCTCGAGGCCCTCCTGTCCTACCAGGGGAACCGGCCGCATCCGGTTACTACACCGGGTCGTCCGCTGCTGTTTGGCCCTCGGGGCGGCCGCCTCAACAAGAAGATGGCCCGGGCCGCTTTTGTCCGCCTGGTCAGCGAGTGCCAGCTGCCGGACAGGCCGCTCTGCGGATCACCACGGCTGCATGATCTGCGGCACAGCTTCGCCGTCAACACCCTCATCGACGCCCACCGCAACGGCGCTGACGTCGATGCCCGCCTCGCTACCCTTGCCACTTTCTTAGGCCACGTCGAACCGGCCAACACCTACTGGTACCTCACGGCCAGCCCCGAGCTGATGGCTGCCGTCGCCCACCGAGCGACCACCACTGAAAGGAATTCCCAGCCATGACCGCCCTGGCACCCACCCTCGAATCGTTCTTCACCGACTATCTGCTCGCACAGCTGGGCGCCAGTCCACACACCGTCGCGGCTTACCGCGACACCCTGCGCCTGTTCCTATGCCACGTCCGTGAAAACACAGGGATTGAGCCCAGCGATCTGGATTTCTCCGTGCTCGACGCTCCTCTGGTCGGCGAGTTCCTCACCGCTCTCGAGCAGGAACGACACAACAGTCCCCGGACCCGTAATGCCCGCCTGGCCGTCATCCACTCGCTGTTCCGTTATGCCGCCCTGCGCCACCCAGAACATGCCGCCCAAATCGCCCGGGTCCTGGCCATCCCCAACAAGAAAACCAGCCGAAGCATCATCTCCTGGCTCACCGATCCGGAAGTAGAGTCCCTGCTGGCCAGCCCCGACCAGAACACGTGGACCGGCCGACGCGACCATCTGTTGCTAAGGGTCATGATCACCACCGGGATGCGCGTCAGTGAGATCACCGCCCTCACCAGGGGGGACGCATACCTAGATAAACCCGGCGCCCATATCGCCTGCCACGGCAAAGGCCGCAAAGATCGGGCCACTCCCATCGACCTTCTTACCGCCACCACCTTGGGGAACTGGCTGGCCGAGAACCCGGGCCCAGCCGCCATGGCCTTGTTCTGCCCGCGCGGCACCAACCGGAAGATGAGCGCCGACGCAGTCGCCCAAAGAATCGACCTCCACACTGCCCGAGCCGCAAGCAGCTGTCCCACGATCGCCGCCAAGCACGTGACCCCTCACGTGCTGCGCCACACCTGCGCCATGCGGATGCTCGCGGCCGGAATCGATTCCACTACCATCGCGTTGTGGCTCGGGCACGAGTCACCGGCATCGACCAACGCCTACCTCCACGCCGACCTCGCGCTCAAACAGAAAGCTCTTGACCGTACCGCTCCACCACAAAGCCAACCGGGCCGTTACCAGCCAACCGACGCGCTACTTGCCTTCCTCGAAGCCCTATAGGCCAGCCAGTTATGCCGAACTTCGCCCGCCACACCCCAGCAGTGGCAGTCATCCAGCCCCCGCTATCGGAATAACCACGACATCGGCATAACCGGTG
>NZ_JBKKAP010000110.1:0-19694 GCF_046714615.1 Paeniglutamicibacter sp. | reverse complement strand
ACGTGCTCGCGGGTCTGAGCCATCGGGCCGTCAGTGGCGGCAACCACGAGGATTGCACCGTCCATCTGTGCAGCACCGGTGATCATGTTCTTGATGTAGTCAGCGTGACCCGGGGCGTCAACGTGCGCGTAGTGGCGCTTCTCGGTCTGGTACTCGACGTGAGAGATGTTGATGGTAATGCCGCGCTGGCGCTCTTCCGGTGCAGAGTCAATCTGCGAGAAGTCGCGCTGCTCGTTCAAATCCGGGTACTTGTCAGCAAGCACCTTCGAAATGGCGGCCGTCAACGTGGTCTTACCGTGGTCAACGTGACCAATGGTGCCGATGTTGACGTGCGGCTTGGTCCGCTCGAACTTTGCCTTTGCCACAGGTTCCTCCTAGAAACGATTACAGAAGACGTACCTCGCCCACTCGGATCGCGGGCGAACTTATGCAAGTCTACTGGGGGCTTAGTAAATTGTTTAAATTGTGGTTAGCTGCGGGATCCGGCAATGGATCCGTTAGTTGGCCTGACGGGGCCGGATTGGATTTCTCTGCACCGGCCCCATCGTGCGGCCACTCACCCGAGATTCGGGCTCACGGCCAATTTTGGTCCTAGACGATTACTCGCCGCGGTTCTTCTGGATGATCTCGTCGGCTACTGCCTTCGGGACCTCGGCGTAGCTGGAGAAGGTCATCGAGTACACGGCACGGCCCTGGGTCTTGGAACGCAGGTCACCAATGTAACCGAACATTTCAGACAGCGGAACCGTCGCGCGAATGACCTTGACGCCAGCGGCGTCTTCCATCGAACCGATGGAGCCACGGCGGGAGTTCAAGTCACCGATGACGTCGCCCATGTACTCCTCAGGAGTACGGACTTCGACATCCATGACCGGCTCGAGGATGATCGGCTGGGCGCGGCGTGCGCCTTCCTTGAACACCTGGGAGCCGGCGATCTTGAATGCCATTTCCGAGGAGTCAACGTCGTGGTAGGCACCGTCAAGGAGGGTCGCCTTAACGCCCACCATCGGGTAGCCGGCCAGGATGCCGAACTGCATGGCGTCCTGGATACCTGCGTCGACCGAAGGGATGTATTCGCGAGGAATACGACCGCCGGTTACGCCGTTCTTGAACTCGTAGATGACACCTTCAACAACTTCCAGAGGCTCGAACGAGACCTGGACCTTTGCGAACTGGCCGGAACCACCGGTCTGCTTCTTGTGGGTGAAGTCAACCTTCTCCACAGCCTTCTTGATGGTTTCGCGGTAAGCAACCTGCGGCTTGCCGACGTTTGCCTCGACGCGGAATTCGCGGCGCATGCGGTCCACCAGGATGTCCAGGTGGAGCTCGCCCATGCCGCCGATTTCGGTCTGGCCGGTGTCTTCGTTGAGGGAGACGGTGAACGTCGGGTCCTCGGCCGAAAGCTTCTGGATGGCAGTCGAGAGCTTCTCCTGGTCACCCTTGGTCTTCGGCTCAATGGCAACGAAGATCACGGGATCGGGGAAGGACATCGACTCAAGAACGATCGGGTTTGCCGGATCGCACAAGGTATCACCGGTGGTGGTGTCCTTGAGGCCAATCACTGCGTAGATGTGGCCCGCGTGGACCTCGTCTACCGGCATTTCCTTGTTGGCGTGCATCTGGAAGAGCTTGCCAATACGTTCTTTCTTCTGCTTGGTCGAGTTCAGCAGCTGGGTACCCGGAGTTGCCTTGCCGGAGTACACGCGGATGAAGTTCAACTGGCCGAAGAACGGGTGGGTTGCAATCTTGAAGGCAAGTGCCGAGAAAGGCTCGGTTTCGTTCGGCTCGCGCCGGATCTCGATCTCTTCGTTCTTCGGATCGTGACCGATCGTCGCGCCAACATCCATGGGATTCGGCAGGAAGTCGATAACAGCATCGAGCATCGGCTGAACGCCACGGTTCTTGAAGGCAGAACCACAGAAGACCGGGTAGATCTCGGAGTTGACAACCATCTTGCGGATGCCGGCCTTGAGTTCAGCAATGCTGATCTCTTCACCTTCGAGGAACTTCTCCATGAGCTCGTCGGAAGCCTCAGCGACATCCTCAACCAGCTTGGCGCGGTATTCCTCGGCCTTTTCCTGGAGATCAGCGGGGATCTCCTGGATTTCGTAGGCGGCACCCATGGTGACGTCACCCTTGGAGTCGCCTTCCCAGACGAATGCCTTCATGGTGAGCAGGTCGACAACGCCGGTGAACTCGGACTCGGAGCCGATCGGCAGCTGCATGACCAGCGGCTTGGCACCAAGACGCTTGATGATGGTATCTACGGTGAAGTAGAAGTCAGCACCCAGCTTGTCCATCTTGTTGACGAAGCAGATACGCGGCACGTTGTACTTGTCGGCCTGGCGCCAAACAGTCTCGGACTGCGGCTCCACGCCTTCCTTGCCATCGAACACGGCAACGGCGCCATCGAGGACGCGCAGCGAGCGCTCAACCTCAACAGTGAAGTCAACGTGGCCCGGGGTGTCAATGATGTTGATCTGGTTTTTGTTCCAGAAGCAGGTCACGGCGGCAGACGTGATCGTGATGCCGCGTTCCTTTTCCTGCTCCATCCAGTCAGTCGTCGAGGCACCATCGTGCGTTTCGCCGAGCTTGTGGTTCACACCCGTGTAGAACAGGATGCGTTCCGTAGTAGTGGTCTTACCGGCATCAATGTGAGCCATGATACCGATATTGCGGACCTTGTTTAGGTCGGTAAGCACGTCCTGTGCCACGATGTCTCCCTTTGTAGGTTAAGTCCGAAACGTTGGCGGAACTGATCATAGATCAATCCCGCCAACCGGACTAAACGCTTTTTACCAGCGGTAGTGGGCGAAGGCCTTGTTGGACTCTGCCATCTTGTGAGTGTCTTCGCGACGCTTAACAGCGGCACCAAGACCATTCGAGGCGTCGAGGATCTCGTTCATGAGACGTTCGATCATCGTCTTCTCGCGGCGAGCCTTGGAGTAGCCAACGAGCCAGCGGAGAGCCAGCGCGGTGGAGCGTCCGGGCTTAACCTCAACGGGAACCTGGTAGGTTGCGCCACCAACACGGCGGGAGCGAACTTCGAGGGCCGGGCGGATGTTATCCATGGCCTTCTTCAGTGTCACAACCGGGTCGGTACCGTTCTTGGCCAAGGCACCTTCGAGTGCACCGTAAACGATACGCTCTGCGGTGGACTTCTTACCGTCGACCAAAACCTTATTGATCAGCTGGGTAACAAGGGGGGAACCGTAAACCGGATCCGAGACGAGGGGGCGCGCTGGCGCCGGGCCCTTACGAGGCATTACTTACCTTCCTTCTTGGCACCGTAGCGAGAACGAGCTTGCTTACGGTTCTTCACACCCTGGGTATCGAGGGCACCACGTACGATCTTGTAGCGCACACCCGGAAGGTCCTTCACACGACCACCGCGAACGAGCACGATGGAGTGTTCCTGAAGGTTGTGACCAACACCAGGGATGTAAGCGGTCACTTCAACGCCACCTGCAAGGCGCACGCGTGCGACCTTACGAAGTGCGGAGTTAGGCTTCTTCGGGGTCGTGGTGTACACACGGGTGCAAACGCCACGACGCATCGGGTTGCCCTTGAGGGCTGGGGCCTTGGTCTTTTTGACCTTCGGCGAGCGGCCCTTGCGGACCAGCTGCTGAATAGTAGGCACTTTCGTGTCCTCCGGTTTCTTTGTTCTGCGGCGCCACCCACGATCAAACTGTTTGGAGACGCTGCGTTTATAGTCGTTTCATCACAGCGACTTCGGATTTGACCCTAGGCGTGCGAAAGTGTGGCATCTGTTGCGCAACCTACCCGCAACCCGGACCGTGTCCATTTGCCACACATGAAAAACAATTACCTCTAGCTTAGCACGCACATTCGGGGTGGCATGACGCGGGGCTTCCCCGCACACCCCTGCAATTGGGGCACGTTCATCCGTTCGGGCGGAGTCCACCGCGGGATTCGCCGTTGTTCGCCGGAAATTCGCCTAATTTCCCCCGCAAGCCGCCGGCGTGCATGGCACGAATGCAGCGCACGTCACTTAATTCATCGCCTACGGATCCGGATGTTGCCGGAATTCTTCACCCATCTGCCACAAGGATGAAACCGCGCCTTCAGCCGACGTTATCCACAAATTCGCCGCACCCGGCCGCGCCGGGCCTTGCGCAGGTCCATGGTGGAGACATGGATTCACTGGCGGCGCTCACCACTGCCGGACTGGCGGCACTGCTGCCGGCCCTGGCCCCGTCCACGGAAGATCCGGACGACGCAGCGTCCGCAACCCCCGTGGACGACAAGCTGCGCCTGCTCGCCTTGCTTAATCCCGTCGTGAAGCTACTGATTGACGACATCGCGGTCGAGGTCGGGAGCTCGGCGGTGCGGGCTGTGCTCCTGGCCCTCCTGACCGAAGACCTTGCCCGAACCACGGGTCGAGCCCAAATCGTGGCCGCAGGAAAGGTTGAGGAGACCGATGCCCATACCTTGTGCGAGGAGCCGTTGGAGGAACTTCATGAACTGCACGGCCGATTGGAAGACTTTGTCAGCGGGGCAATAGCCCTGCCCGCCGACGAACGCCACCGCCCCGGCACCAAAATGCTGTTCAGGGATGCAACCGGCATCCTGAAGGACCGGCTGAGCCTCTCCTTCAGCCAGGCCAAACACCGGCTCGTCAGCCGCGACTTGTTGCTTCCCCACGCAGGGTTCAACGGCGCCACCATCGCTCCCCGCTTTGAGCTGCTGGGAAAGGTATTCACCGACGGCACGGCCGATCCCCTCCGGGTCGAGGGCACCGCCAGGCGGCTGCTGACCCTCCAACCCGGCATCGACGCCCAAGGGAATCCGGAGCAGACGTCCGCGCGCATCGAGAGGGAGGTTGCCGAGTCGCTCGTGGCCCGAAACCAATCCGGCACCGATCAGCTACTCAAACACCTCTCCGCCCAACTTGATGCCACAGCCCTCGAACGCAGCGAGGCCCAGATGGAAGACCATTTCGGCATGCGCTTCCAAAGCAAGACTGCACGTGGATTCATCTGGGAGATCTGCACCGGCGTGGAAGGGCACGAGTTGCTCACGACTCTGGCCGACCAGCTGGCCAACCCGCATTCAGCATTCGGCGGGGGCACAGCATCCGCGGACAATACCGTGCCATCGGCGGCACAAGACAGTGGAGAACAACCAGCACTTCCCGGCTTCTCCGCCTCTTCGTCCTCCCCCGATGCGGATACCATCCCTTCCTGGGCCATCGATCCCGCTATCCCCCTTGACCAACGGCCCCGGGCAGGGTTCACCGATCTCGGCCAACCGGCCGCGACCGGCACCCAGGGGCCAGGGATCCAAGTCCCGCCCGGAGAGTCGCTGGCGGAGGCTCGGGAACGGCTGAAGGCCAGGAACCTGCTTCAGGCCTTCTTCGACACCATGAGATTCGCCATCAGCAGGGATCGGGATGCGGAACCGGGCCTCCCAGCAAGACCCAACATCGAAATGATCGTGACCATTTCATGGGATTCGCTGGTCGGAAAACTCAATGACCCGGGAATCACCACCCACGGCCATCTGGTCTCTGCCGGTTACGCTCGCAGGCTCGCCTGCGTCAGCAACGTGATTCCCGCGGTGCTGGGCACGGAATCACAGCCGCTGGACCTGGGCAGGACACAGCGCTTCTTCAGCCGCGCACAACGGCGTGCCATGGCACTGAGGGACCGGGGATGCATCAATCCCGGCTGCACCATGGCCGCACACCGCTGCGAGGCGAACCACATCGAACCGTGGTACCGCGGCGGGAAAACGAATCTGTCCAACGGGGCGCTTCTATGTCCGATATGCCACGCGTCCTTCCACGCCGGACACTTCAAGATCATGGTGGTGAATTCGATCCCCTATGTCTTGCAAAGCAAGGCCTTGGATCCGGAGCAACGACTCAGACGCAACTGGATTTTCCATCCACAAAGCGCCCCCGTCCAGTAGCACAGCGGCTGCAAGGGTATCGCCGTTTCCTGAATCCCCTAGGAAACTTGTCCCCTAGTAGTCAAAACATGTGCTTTACCGACTATGAGACATGTGGCTGCTTATTGCCGCAATTCCAGGCCGATCCAGGGGTCCGGATCCCTGCCGAGCGCCAATAGCACGAAGCGATACCCACCGGCAACGATCACGTTTCCGGGTGTAATTTCACCCGGATGCCGGGACCGGGGCGTCGTCTACCCATGTCAAGGATTCTCTTGCTGGTCGACGCCCGGATTTCCATGACGGCCGACTGACCCGTCACGACTGCAATCCGGGCACAAAAAGGCCGGCCCGCACCGCACTCCCCCGAACCTCTTGCGAGGAAAGGGAAGCGCGGCACGGGCCGGCCTTGTTACGTGTTCTTCTCCCCGGCGCGGCCGGGGAGAAGAACTACGTCTTAGCGGAAATCGTTGCCGAGATCGTAGTCATCCATGGCGATGGCGTGGAATTCCGGGCTGAGGCCCGGCTCCAGACCTTCGTAGTCCATGCCGGTGGAGAAAGCGGACTGTCCGGTGAACAGCGAAGCCTTCGCTGCCTCGGTCGGTTCCACGTTCACCTTGGTGTAGCGATCCAGACCGGTACCGGCCGGGATCAGCTTACCGATGATGACGTTTTCCTTCAGGCCGAGCAATGGATCGGACTTGCCTTCCATTGCGGCCTGGGTCAGGACACGCGTGGTCTCCTGGAAGGAAGCAGCGGAGAGCCACGAGTCGGTCGCCAAGGAAGCCTTGGTGATACCCATCAGCTCGTCGCGACCCGATGCCGGACGCTTGCCCTCGGAGACGGCCTTGCGGTTCTGCGACTGGAAGCGCGCCTTGTCCGCGAGCTCACCCGGCAGCAAGTCGGTGTCGCCCGACTCGATGACGGTGATGCGGCGAAGCATCTGGCGAACGATGACTTCCACGTGCTTATCGTGGATGCCCACGCCCTGGGACTGGTAGACCTCCTGGACTTCGCGGACGAGGAACTTCTGTGCCTCACGCGGGCCAAGAACTCGCAGAACCTGCTTCGGGTCAATCGCACCTGCAACCAGCTGCTGGCCAACGGTGACGGACTCGCCCTCGACAACCAACAGACGTGCACGACGCAGCACCGGGTAGGCGATTTCTTCGTCGCCGTTGTCCGGGGTGATGACAACGCGAAGCTGCTTCTCGCTGTCCTCGATCGTGACGCGGCCGGCAACCTCGGAGATCGGGGCAACACCCTTGGGGGTACGTGCCTCGAAGAGCTCCTGGATACGCGGCAGACCCTGGGTGATATCTTCCGCGGAAGCAGCACCACCGGTGTGGAAGGTACGCATGGTCAGCTGGGTACCGGGCTCACCAATGGACTGTGCGGCAATAATGCCCACGGCCTCACCGATGTCCACGGTCTTGCCGCTGGCAAGCGAACGTCCGTAGCACAGTGCACAGGTTCCGACGGCCGATTCACAGGTCAGCACGGAGCGGACCTTGATCTCGGTGACGCCGGCCGCGAACAGCTCGTCGATGAGCACGTCGCCCACGTCCGCGCCGCCCTGGGCAAGCACCTTGCCCTCTGCGTCGGTCACATCGGTGGCCAACGTACGGGTGTACGCCGAGTTCTCGACAGTTTCGTGCATGCGCACGGTGCCGATCTCATCGGTGTATGCAATCGGCACGTTCAGGCCGCGGCTGGTGCCACAGTCGAGTTCGCGCACGATGACATCCTGCGAGACATCCACCAGACGACGGGTCAGGTAACCCGAGTTGGCGGTCTTCAGCGCGGTATCGGCCAGGCCCTTACGGGCACCGTGGGTCGCGATGAAGTACTCGAGAACCGACAGGCCTTCGCGGTACGAAGACTTGATCGGACGCGGGATGATCTCGCCCTTAGGGTTGGACACCAGGCCACGGATACCGGCAATCTGGCGCAGCTGCAGCCAGTTACCACGAGCCTTTGAGGTCACCATTCGGTTAATGGTGTTCAACTCTTCCATGCCGGCGCGCATTGCCTCGGCAACCTCGTCGGTCGCCTTGGTCCAGATGTCGATCAGGTCCTGGCGGCGCTCGGAGTCCGCAATCAGGCCCTTGTCGTACTGCGACTGGACGCGAGTTGCCTTGATCTCGTACGGGGCAAGGATTGCGGCCTTGTCCATGTTCGAGGTGATGTCGGAAATGGCAACGGTGACACCCGAGCGGGTGGCCCACTTGAAGCCTGCATCCTTGAGGTTGTCCAGCGTTGCCGCCGTAACCACCTTCGGGTAGCGCTCGGCCAGGTCGTTGACGATCTCGGAGAGAGCATCCTTGCCTGCAACGCGCTCGACCCACGGGTAATCCACGGGCAGCGTTTCGTTGAACAGAACCTGTCCCAGCGACGTGTTGATGAGCGCCTCGGTGCCCTCAACCCAGCCTTCCGGAGCCGGCTGTTCCGCGGACGGGACGAAGCCCGTGACGCGGATCCTTACCGGCGAGTTCAGGTGCAGTTCGCCGCGGTCCATGGCCATGATCGCCTCGGCGGCCGAGGAGAACGCACGACCGGCGCCCTTCTCGTCCAGGCGCTTGGTGGTCAAGTGGTGCAGACCGATGATCATATCCTGCGAAGGCAGGGCGACCGGGCGACCATCCGAAGGCTTCAGGATGTTGTTGCTCGAGAGCATCAAGATCCGGGCTTCGGCCTGGGCTTCGGGGCTCAGCGGCAGGTGAACTGCCATCTGGTCACCGTCGAAGTCGGCGTTGAAGGCGGCACAAACCAGCGGGTGCAGCTGAAGGGCCTTACCTTCAACCAGCTGAGGTTCGAACGCCTGGATACCCAAACGGTGCAGGGTGGGTGCACGGTTCAGCAACACCGGGTGCTCGGTGATGATCTCTTCGAGAACATCCCAAACCTGCGGGCGGTAACGCTCGACCATGCGCTTGGCGCTCTTGATGTTCTGTGCGTGGTTGAGGTCAACCAAGCGCTTCATCACGAACGGCTTGAAGAGCTCCAGGGCCATCTGCTTAGGCAGACCACACTGGTGCAGCTTCAGCTGCGGGCCAACCACGATGACCGAACGGCCCGAGTAGTCAACGCGCTTGCCGAGGAGGTTCTGGCGGAATCGTCCCTGCTTGCCCTTGAGCATGTCGCTCAGGGACTTCAACGGACGGTTACCCGGACCGGTCACCGGACGGCCACGACGGCCGTTGTCGAAGAGCGAGTCCACAGCTTCCTGCAGCATGCGCTTTTCGTTGTTCACGATGATTTCCGGCGCGCCCAGGTCCAACAAGCGCTTGAGGCGGTTGTTGCGGTTGATGACGCGGCGGTACAGGTCGTTGAGGTCGGAGGTCGCGAAGCGGCCACCGTCCAGCTGAACCATCGGGCGCAGTTCCGGCGGGATCACCGGAACGGCGTCCAGGACCATGCCCAACGGGGAGTTGGTGGTGGTCAGGAACGCGTTGACGACCTTGAGGCGCTTCAGGGCACGCGTCTTGCGCTGGCCCTTGCCGTTCTCGATGATCTCGCGAAGGATCTCGGCTTCCGCTTCCATGTCGAAGCCCTCGAGGCGCTTCTTGATGGCTTCGGCGCCCATGGAGCCCTCGAAGTACAGTCCGTAGCGTTCGCGCAGCGAACGGAACAGGCCTTCGTCTCCCTCGAGGTCGGCGACCTTGAGGTTCTTGAAGCGGTCCCAGACCTGGTCAAGACGCTCGATGTCGGCGTCGGCGCGCTTACGCACCTGAGCCATCGTCTTGTCGGCCAGGTCGCGGGTCTTCTTCTTTTCCGCTGCCTTGGCACCTGCGGCTTCGAGGGCAGCAAGCTGGTCCTCGAGTTCACGGGCGATGGCGGCGATGTCGGAGTCGCGGGTGTCAACCAGCTGCTTGCGTTCCAGGTCATGCTGGGCCTGGAGGTTCGGCAGCTCGGCGTGGCGGCGCTCTTCATCAACGGCGGTGACCATGTAGGCCGCGAAGTAAATGATCTTCTCAAGATCCTTCGGGGCCAGGTCAAGCAGGTAGCCCAAGCGCGAGGGAACGCCCTTGAAGTACCAGATGTGGGTCACCGGAGCGGCGAGCTCGATGTGGCCCATGCGCTCGCGGCGCACCTTGGCGCGGGTGACTTCAACACCACAGCGTTCGCAAATGATGCCCTTGAAACGCACGCGCTTGTACTTGCCGCAGTTGCACTCCCAGTCACGGGTGGGACCGAAGATCTTTTCGCAGAAAAGACCGTCCTTTTCCGGCTTGAGGGTGCGGTAGTTGATGGTTTCGGGCTTCTTTACCTCGCCGTAGCTCCACCCGCGGATCTCGTCCGCAGTTGCCAGGCCGATGCGCATGAGGCCGAATGAGGATTCGCTGGACATATGGTCCTTATCTCTCTTCTAAGTTCTCTGAAGTCTAATGTGGTGAGGTGTTCGCGGATCCGGTGCGGATCCGCGCTCACCGTTGGGTCTGGAAGAATCCCAGTTCCGTGCGGTGTTCCGGGCGTGGGGAGCGCTGCGGGCCCTTGGGACCCCCAGCGCTCCCCCACCCGTAAACACGGGGTGGGAACTAGACTTCTTCGACGGAGTTCGGCTCCGACCGGGAAAGGTCGATGCCGAGTTCTTCCGCAGCCCGGAAGACTTCTTCGTCCGAGTCTCGCATTTCGATGATGTTGCCGTCGGTTCCGAGGACCTCGACGTTCAAGCACAACGACTGCATTTCCTTGATCAGGACCTTGAACGATTCCGGAACGCCAGGCTCCGGGATGTTCTCGCCCTTGACGATCGCCTCGTAGACCTTCACGCGACCGTGGATGTCATCGGACTTGATCGTGAGCAGTTCCTGCAAGGTGTATGCGGCACCGTAGGCCTCCAGGGCCCACACTTCCATCTCACCAAAGCGCTGGCCACCGAACTGTGCCTTACCGCCCAGCGGCTGCTGGGTGATCATGGAGTACGGACCGGTGGAGCGGGCGTGGATCTTGTCGTCCACCAGGTGGTGGAGCTTCAAGATGTACATGTAGCCAACGGACACCGGATCCGGGAACGGCTCGCCGGAGCGGCCGTCGAACAGACGGGCCTTGCCGGAGTTGCCGATCAGGCGGACACCGTCACGAGTCACGGCTGTGTGGTCGAGCAGCCCGCGGATTTCGTCCTCCGACGCACCGTCGAAGACGGGGCTGGAAACCTTGGTGGATCCCATTTCACGCGGGAGGGCCGGCAGGTTCTTGACCCACTCGGGCTCGCCCTCGATCTTCCAGCCCTGCTTCGCGGCCCAGGCCAGGTGGATTTCCAGGACCTGTCCGACGTTCATTCGGCCCGGAACACCCAGCGGGTTCAGGACGATGTCGACGGCGGTTCCGTCTTCCAGGAACGGCATGTCCTCGATCGGCAGGATCTTGGAGATGACGCCCTTGTTGCCGTGGCGGCCAGCGAGCTTGTCACCGTTGGTGATCTTGCGCTTCTGGGCCACGTAAACGCGGACCAGCTGGTTGACGCCCGGGGGCAGATCGTCGTCGTTGTCGCGATCGAAGATGCGAACACCGATGACAACACCGGACTCGCCGTGCGGCACCTTCAGGGAGGTGTCGCGCACTTCGCGGGACTTCTCACCGAAGATGGCGCGCAGCAGGCGCTCTTCCGGGGTCAGCTCGGTCTCGCCCTTGGGCGTGACACGGCCAACGAGGATGTCGCCTGCTTCAACCTCTGCACCGATGTGGATGATGCCGCGCTCGTCGAGCTGCGCCAGGATCTCTTCGGAGACGTTCGGGATGTCGCGGGTGATTTCCTCCGCACCGAGCTTGGTGTCGCGGGCATCAACTTCGTGCTCCTCGATGTGAATCGAGGTCAGCACATCGTCGGAGACCATGCGCTGGGAGAGGATGATTGCATCCTCGAAGTTGTGGCCTTCCCAGGACATGAACGCCACGAGGAGGTTCTTGCCCAGGGCGAGCTCGCCCTTGTCGGTGGACGGGCCGTCGGCGATGATCGAGTTGTAGTCAACCCGGTCGCCCTCGGACACCATCACGCGCTGGTTGTAGGCGTTGCCCTGGTTGGAGCGGGCAAACTTCATGATCGGGTAGGCCGTCTCGGTGCCGTCGTCGTTCATGACGGTCACCAGGTCGGCCGAGACCTCGGAGACGACGCCG
Organism: Paeniglutamicibacter sp.; assembly: GCF_046714615.1. Lineage (NCBI taxonomy): Bacteria > Bacillati > Actinomycetota > Actinomycetes > Micrococcales > Micrococcaceae > Paeniglutamicibacter > Paeniglutamicibacter sp. The sequence goes on along the minus strand of NZ_JBKKAP010000110.1, from coordinate 7,664 downwards.
CCGGTGGAGGCAACGACGGAATCGCCGGCATCCACTGCAGCGAACTTCTCCATGCCGGTGCCCACGAGCGGGGACTCGGAGGCCAGCAGCGGCACAGCCTGGCGCTGCATGTTGGCGCCCATCAGTGCGCGGTTGGCATCGTCGTGCTCGAGGAACGGAATCAGGGCGGTTGCCACCGACACCATCTGGCGCGGGGAAACGTCCATGTATTCGATCTCGCCCGGTTCGGCGATGACGGGCTCGCCGCCACCACCCTTTTCGCGGACCAGGACGCCATCTTCGATGAAGTGTCCGTCTTCGCTCAGCGGCGCGTTGGCCTGTGCGATGAAGCACTCGAGCTCGTCGTCGGCGGTCAGGTAATCGATCTGGCCGGTGACCCGGCCGGCAACGACCTGGCGGTACGGGGTTTCGATGAAGCCGAAGGCGTTGATGCGGCCGTAGGTCGCCAACGAACCGATCAGGCCAATGTTCGGGCCTTCAGGGGTTTCAATCGGGCACATGCGTCCGTAGTGGGACGGGTGAACGTCTCGAACTTCCATGCCTGCACGGTCACGGGACAGACCGCCCGGGCCCAGCGCGGAAAGACGACGCTTGTGCGTCAAACCGGCCAGCGGGTTGTTCTGGTCCATGAACTGCGAGAGCTGGGAGGTTCCGAAGAACTCCTTGATCGCTGCAACAACCGGACGGATGTTGATCAGCGTCTGCGGGGTGATTGCCTCGACGTCCTGCGTGGTCATGCGTTCGCGAACGACGCGCTCCATGCGGGAGAGGCCCGTGCGGACCTGGTTCTCGATCAATTCGCCAACGGCGCGGATGCGACGGTTGCCGAAGTGGTCGATGTCATCGATGCTCACGGTCAGGTCGACGGGCTTGCCGTCGCGGATGCCCGGGGTGGTCTTCTCGCCGGCGTGCAGCGCCACCAGGAACTTGATCATCGCGACGATGTCGTCGATGTTCAGGACCGAGGCGTCGGGGCTGTTCAGCGGGGTGTCAACACCGAGCTTGCGGTTGATCTTGTAACGACCAACCTTGGCCAGGTCGTAGCGCTTCGCCTCAAAGTAGAGGTTCTTCAGCAACGCCTGTGCAGCATCGACCGTCGGCGGCTCGCCCGGGCGAAGCTTGCGGTAGATATCCAGGAGTGCTTCTTCCTGGGTATCGGTGGTGTCCTTCTCGAGGGTGGCGCGGATCGAGTCGTACTGTCCGAACTCCTCGAGGATGCGGCCTTCGGTCCAGCCAAGGGCCTTGAGAAGAACCGTGACCGACTGCTTGCGCTTGCGGTCAAGGCGAACGCCGACCTGGTCGCGCTTGTCGATTTCGAGTTCGAACCAAGCACCACGCGACGGGATGATCTTCGCGGTGAAGATGTCCTTGTCACTGGTCTTGTCCGGGGTGCGCTCGAAGTAAGCGCCCGGGGAACGAACGAGCTGGGACACCACGACACGCTCGGTGCCGTTGATGATGAAGGTGCCCTTGTCGGTCATCAGCGGGAAGTCGCCCATGAACACGGTCTGCTGCTTGATTTCGCCCGTGTTGTTGTTCATGAACTCGGCCTTGACGTACAGCGGAGCCGCGTAGGTTGCGTCGCGGTCCTTGCACTCGGCCATGGTGTACTTCGGGTCAGCGAATTCCGGCTCCGAGAAGCTCAGGGACATGGTCTCCTGGAAGTCTTCAATCGGGGAGATCTCTTCGAAGATCTCGGCGAGACCCGAGATGCTGGCTACACTGGTGTCACCAATGGTCTGGGCGTACGCCAGACGGTTCTTCCAGCGCTCGTTGCCGATGAGCCAGTCGAAGCTCTCGGTCTGCAGCGCCAAGAGGTTTGGGACGTCAAGTGGTTCGTGAATCTTTGCAAAAGAAAGTCGGCCAGCATATTCCGCACTGCGGGCCGAACTAGCGGTTTGGTTGTTAGAGGTGCTCGAGGCGACCAAGATGGATCCTTCCACAGACCGTCAGGTTTCCGGCGTCGTCTCTCTGTGAAGAGTTTCACTGATCACAGCACCGCTGAGCAGGCCCACCGCTATATGAAGGCCGGAGATGAAAAGAGAAGACGCAAAGTTCTACGTTACACCATGCGGCCTACCATGTCCAGCGGTCCGCGTGCAACCCGGCAACCCAACCCGGGATTGCGCTGAGAGATCCGTCACGGTTGGCTGGAAATCCTGTGGCACAAACCACAGCGCGCTAGCCTAGAGGTAAGTACTGAGCCACGGTTTCCCTGAAAGCGAGAGTTCGATCATGTCCTCACCACGAGACGCGGTGCTGGTCGCCGGCGCCCGCACCCCCTTCGGCCGGCTCAACGGTCAACTCTCCAGCCTCAGTGCCGTCGAGCTGGGCGCCGCCGCCATCCGCGGCGCTCTGGAACGCTCCGGGGTCCCCGCCGTGGATGTGCAGGCAGTGATCATGGGACATGTGGTCCAGGCCGGTTGTGGGCAGAACCCCGCGCGCCAGAGCGCCATCGCGGCCGGGATCGGCTGGGACGTCAATGCCACCACGCTGAACAAGGTCTGCCTCTCCGGGCTCGCCGCCATCACCGACGCCGCCAGGCTGATCCGCGTGGGCGATGCCGACGTGGTGGTTGCCGGCGGCCAGGAATCCATGTCGCAGACCCCGCACCTGCTGCCCGGTTCGCGACAGGGCTGGACCTACGGAAACATCACCGCCATCGACTCGGTTGCCAACGACGGGCTGACCGACGCCTTTGACGGCAATTCCATGGGCATGAGCACAGAAACCAAGAACACGGTCCTGGGACTGACCCGCACGCAGCAGGACGAGGTGGCCGCGGCCTCGCACGTACGTGCCGCCGCAGCCATCGATTCCGGCGTCTTTGCGGAGGAAATCGTGCCGGTCAGCATTCCGCAGCGCAAGGGCGATGCCTTGCTGATCGACACCGACGAGGGTGTCCGCCCGAACACGACGATCGAGACCCTGGCGGGGTTGCGCCCCGCCTTCGCCAAGGACGGAACCATCACCGCGGGCAATTCCTCACCCCTGTCCGACGGGGCGGCCGCCGTCATCGTCACCTCGCGCGAGTATGCCCAGTCCCACAACCTTGAGATCCTGGCGACCATCGGCGCGGCGGGCCAGGTCGCCGGCCCGGATAATTCGCTGCATTCCCAGCCGTCGAATTCGATTGCCGCAGCCCTGAAGACCCAGGGGTGGCAGACCTCGGACCTCGACTTCATTGAAATCAACGAGGCGTTCGGCGCCGTGGCTTGCCAGTCGCTGAAGGATCTTGGGTATCCGCTGGAGAAGACCAACATCCACGGCGGCGCGATTGCGCTGGGCCACCCGATCGGTGCATCCGGTGCACGCCTGGCCCTGACCGCTGCCTTGGAGCTCAAGCGGCGTGGTTCGGGCAAGACCGCGGTGAGCCTGTGCGGCGGCGGCGGCCAGGGTGACGCCCTGCTGCTGAGTCGCGAGGCCTAAGACCTTGGCCGATCAATTGCCGGCAGGCGTGGAGCGCATGCAGCAGGACGCGGCCAGACTCGGGCTGGACGTCGAGGTCGTTTCCCGGCCGCCGGCGGGCAGCCTGGCCGAGGCCGCGGCGCTTTTGGGCGTCGAACCGCGAGAGATCATCAAGTCCCTAGTGGTCAAGCACAAGGACGGATCGTTCTTCTTTGCCCTGATTCCCGGAGACAGGGTCATTTCCTGGCCGAAGCTGCGCTCCCTGCTTGGCGTAAACAAGTTGTCCATGCCGCACTCGGACGTTGCCTTCGCGGCAACGGGGTACGAGCGAGGAACCATCACCCCGCTGGGTTCGAGTACGCCATGGCCTGTTTACGCGGACTTGGGGATCGAGCAGGGGCGGATCTGCATCGGGGCCGGCGCCCACGGGCATTCGGCATTCGTGGATTCGACGGCGTTGATCGCGGCACTGGGTGCGACCGTGGCGGACATCAGCGACCGCGAACCGGTGTCTCTATCTTCTTCTTGAGCGCAAGGCGTCCGCCGAGGTAGCCCAGTCCCCTGCTGGTGGCCGCCGCCAACGGCTTGGCCAATGGCCGTTCGATAAAGCGATTGACCAGGAATGCTACCGAGAAGACGATTCCCATGACCAGTGGCAGGGTCACGTATTGACCCAGTACGGGCGTGAAATGGTCAATCATCCACCAGCCCCAGATCTGGTGCAGAAGGTAGACCGGGTAGGTCAGTGCCCCAAGGATTCCCAGAAATTTCCACTGCACGTTTCCTAGGCGAGTGAGCGAAAGCAGGGCGACCGCGGCAAAAAGCCCCACCACGATGACCCAGTAGTGCCAGGCCGGGATCACATAGCCAACCAGTTCCAGCGCTTCGGCCGGCCCCTTCAACCCGGTGAAGTAGGCGGCAATTCCGACGTTCAGCGCCAGCACGGACCAGCGCAAGACGCTGTGCCCGAAGCGGTAGATCATGAACAGCATGATCCCGCCGCAAAAGAGTGGCGCGTATTCACTCATGAGGTTCTGGGCCGCGGTCTCGCGGTTCATGAGGCCTGCTGCCAAGCCCAGCACGGGCCAGACAACGGCCAGGATGGTCATGCCGCGGATTGTGAGCAGACGCAGGATCATCAGCACCAGAATGAGCACGTAGAAGCGCATCTCGACCCACAGGGTCCAGTAGACCCCGTCGATGTGCCGCAATTCCATCAGCGGGTGGAACATGGTGAGGTTCGCCAGCAGTTCCTTGGCCCCAAGCCCGGACCCCATCTGCGGCCACATGACGATGACCAGGAATCCTGTTGCCAACACCGCAAACCAGTAGGCGGGGTACAACCGGCCGACTCGCGAACCGACGAACCGCCCGGCACCCTTCCCGTAGGCGGACAGCAGGATGACGAATCCGCTGATGATGAAGAACAGCTGCACGCCCATGTTGCCGTAAACACTGACTTTAGAGAGGACCGGCCAGGCGTCCTTCGCCTCGGCGGTGCCCCAGAACCCGTGGTGCCATGCGGTGTAGTGGAAAAGGACCACGAGGGCGGCAGCAGCGAATCGCAGGCCGTCGAGCAGGGCCAGCCGCGGCGGCCTTGGCGCACTCGATGCCGTGGTTTCAGCACTCTGCGAGCGGGTCGTGGTTACCGGGACGTCGACGAGCGCCGTTCCATTGCTCGACATCGTTGCTCTCCCCTACATTTCGACCAGTTCGTTACCTATCTGTTATCTACGATATCAAAGAACATTACCGAATCAGTCGCAAGTGGTTGTAATCACTGGACATCGCAGCAAGCCATGAGCCTTTTTCCAGGGGCAGGCGGGTGGTTAAAGACCGCTGGCCCGCAAAACCAAAAAGGTTTTGCGGGCCAGCGGCCAAGAAGCGGAGAGTTACTTGACAGTAACGCGTGCGCCGGCTGCCTCGAGGGCTTCCTTTGCCTTCTCTGCAGCTTCCTTGGTGGCGCCTTCCAGGACAGCCTTGGGAGCCGAGTCAACGACCTCCTTGGCTTCCTTCAGACCCAACGAAGTCAGGGCGCGAACTTCCTTGATCACTGCGATCTTCTTGTCGCCGGCTGCTTCGAGGATAACGTCGAATTCAGTCTGCTCTTCGGCTTCAGCGGCACCAGCGGCCGGGCCGGCAACTGCAACAGCAGCTGCGGAGACCTCGAAGGTCTCCTCGAAGGTCTTTACGAACTCGGAGAGCTCGATGATGGTCATTTCCTTGAAGGCTTCCAAGAGCTCTTCGGTGGACAGCTTAGCCATGGTGGGCAGCCTTTCCGTCGGCGGCACATATGTGCCGCAAGTTACTTGAGTGAGGGGTTGAAGAAAGCTTAGGCTTCTTCGGTGGCGGCTTCGGCAGCAGGTGCCTCGGCCTCGGCAGGTGCTTCAGCAGCGCCACCGTTTGCTTCTTCGAGCTTGACGCGCAGTGCTTCGATGGTGCGGACAGCGGCGGAAGCCGGAGCCTGCAGCACACCGGCAACACGTGCCAGCTGGAACTCACGCGATTCAAGAGCTGCCAGTGCGGCAACCTCGGCTGCGTCAAGGGCCTTGCCCTCGAAGTAACCGGTCTTGATGATGAGCTGCTTGTTGTCCTTAGCGAAATCCGTGAGGCTCTTAGCGGCAGCAACTGCGTCGCCCTTAATAAAGGCGATTGCAGTCGGGCCAGCAAGCTGGCCTTCGAATGCTTCGATGCCGGCTTCCTTTGCTGCGATACCAGTCAAGGTGTTCTTCACTACCGCGTACTTGGTATCTGCACCAAGTGAACGGCGAAGCTGCTTGAGCTGCGCAACAGTAAGCCCACGGTATTCGGTCAGGACAGCGGCGGTCGACTCCTTGAAGTCGGCGGTGATTTCCTCTACTGCGGAAACCTTAGTCGGCGTTGCCATAACACTCCTTCCGGGGTATAGATCTGATAACCAGTCGATCCAGCCCGGCCAGGAGTACTGACATAAAAAACGCCCCATGCAGATGCACGGGGCGGAAAGCACGCAAATAATTGCGAGAAATTCACTTCGTTCACCTGCGCAGGTCGTCCTTTGTGGGACTTTCGGAGTCTTACCGCAAAAAACAGCAATCCTCGACCGACGGTCTTCGGTATTCCCAAGCCTAACAGCGTGTTGCCTCCGGCTCCAAATCGAAGCTGGTGTTCTTCGCAACTCCCCGGCGCCAGCACGGGTACCTGCGGTAGATAGACGACAGGCCCCTCAGGTTCCGCAACTTGGGGGATAGCGGAAGGGAGGGGCCTGTCTATGCAGCAATGCAACTTGGGGGAACGCATTGCTGCCGTAACACGCTCGGGCGGGGCTTGGGGTCTCCGCCATGGAGCGTGTGGTGACATAATCACCTGGTCACGATCAGATCGCGACGACTTAACCATATCAGGAATGTGGCATCCTACAACTCATAAGTTTGACAATTTCTGCGAAATCGGCCTGAGTAGGCGAAAGATCCCGTCGCGCCCGATCGACCATCCGGCAGCGTGACCGAAACCACTCCATTGCCCTTCACCCCCCAGGTACCTTCGCGGTGGGGACATGGCGAACAGCACCGTCACCCGGGCGGCACACGGCGGGCGCAGCAACCTGATTCCATAGCGACCTACTCCCCCGCCGCCAAAACGTCTACCAGGCTTCCGGAGAGCTACGAACCGGGTTCCTGCGGACATGCCAAACGCAGAAGGACACCACCAGACCACGCACCCGGCTCACGAAGCAGGCGGCCACGCGGTGGCCGGTCAGCTGCCCTGGCTGGAAGTCCCTTGGCAGCGAGCTGGAAGTCCCTTGGCAGCGAGCACTGCACCCCCCGGTTCGCCTCATGCGCAGAACGGGTCGATGCCCGGTGGAGCGCCGGCGATCAGCACATCCGTCGCGCGGCCAACCGCCGCATCCAGTGCGGCTGCGATTCATGGTGATCGCCAGCCATGAATCCGGCGGGAATGATCGGGGGCGAGCCTGAAGCTACCGGATTGCCGGTTAAACGACCGGACCCGGTACCGATCCCCCGTGGGGGGCGGTACCGGGTCCGGAGCGTGGACGCGCTATTAGGCGTCTGCGAACACGCGGGTCACGTTCGGATCGACCTGGACGCCCGGGCCGAAGGAAGTGGCCACGGTGGCCTTGGTGATGTAGCGGCCCTTGGAAGAGGAAGGCTTCAAACGAAGAACCTCGTCCAGTGCTGCTGCGTAGTTCTCTGCAAGCTTCTGAGCATCGAAGGAAACCTTGCCGATGATGAAGTGCAGGTTCGAGTGCTTGTCGA
>NZ_JBKKAP010000109.1:0-18658 GCF_046714615.1 Paeniglutamicibacter sp. | reverse complement strand
GCTGGGCCTCGAGCAGGGCGCGCAGTTCATCGTCCGGTGACACGGGGTGTCCCGGGGCGCCGCGGGTGCCCGCGGCCAGGGTGATGAACTGGGTGGTTTGCATGTCCACCAGCATGCGCCGAATCCGGACGCCTGGAAGGCGGGGTTCGGAAGTCTGTGGATGGCGACCCGGTCGATCAACAGGTGTCCGATCGATGCTTGCGTCCTGGCTGGATCCGGAGGATCATGACCCGGTGCGGTATGGGTGGCCGGGCGCGGATCAGCCGAGCAAAACGGAATTGGCAGCCACCAGTTAGACGGTTGCCTCGACGTCGATGATGCTCCGGTGCAGGGATCCGCCCGGTTGCGCAGCAGGGCCCAGTTCCCGTCGGGGCGGCCGGAAGGATGCATCCCACGCTGCCGGGATTGACGACCATGCGCCGATCGACCCGCCGGATGAAGGACATGTGTGTGTCCGCAGACCACGGTTCGCCGCGCAGCGGACAGCCCTGCGAAGACCTCCGCCCGGTGTTCCGGCCGGGTGTCCACCAGCACGACGTCCTCTTCGTCTCGCGGAGTTCCGTGGCAGAAGAGCACCGCCCCGTTCCTCGAGCGATTCCGGATGCAGCACTCGCTCCAGCAGCGCAACATGTCCCGGGTTTGGCTGCGTGGATCTTGTGGCAGCGGCTAGATATCAGTGTCATCCACTTCGCGGGTGGTCTTGGTGACTCCACCATCGCCCTGTCCATTGACGGTCCGTCGTGTGGAGACGGATCGGCGACGGCGGAACGTGAAGACAAGTCCAAGCACAAAGATCACGACGCCGGCCCCCATGAGCAGGTTCCCGACCAGTGGAAGATCCAGCCAGCTCACTTCGACATTCAGTGCGAAGCGAAGGACCGCACCAATAACAAAAAGCAATATTCCGGCACCGATACTCATAATGTTTCCGCCTTCCTGGGCGACTTTGCATTAAAGAACGTCTTGATCCGTGATTCCAGCATACTAATTTTCGCCTGTCATGCCACCCATTGGTGATGCTGCGTTAGGTGTCAAGCAACTGGCGCAGCACGTATTGCAGGATGCCGCCGTGGCGGTAGTAGGCCTCCTCGGCCGGGGTGTCGATGCGCACCCGCATGGTGATCTCACGGGTGCTTCCGTCTGCCTCCACGGCGACCCTGACCTCGTCGGGCAGCGACTCGGTCCCGGCCAGCCCGGCGATGGAGAAGACCTCCTCGCCGTTGAGGCCCAGGGACTCGGCGGTTTCGCCGTCGCGGAACTGCAGCGGCAGCACGCCCATGCCGATCAGATTGGAGCGGTGGATCCGCTCGAACGAGGTGGCAAGCACTGCCTTGACGCCCAGCAGCAGGGTGCCCTTGGCCGCCCAGTCGCGGGAGGATCCCGAGCCGTAGTCCGACCCGGCCAGGATCACCAGCGGCGTGTGCTCCCGCGCGTAGGCCAGCGAGGCGTCGAAGATGGTCGTGGTTTCGGTGCCGGGCAGGTGCCGGGTGAAGCCGCCCTCGACTCCGGGCACCAGCTTGTTGCGCAGGCGCACGTTGGCGAAGGTCCCGCGGATCATCACGTGGTGGTTGCCGCGCCTCGAGCCGTAGGAGTTGAAGTCCGCCGGCTCCACTCCCAGGGACAGCAGGTAGGCGCCGGCGGGGGAGTCCTTCCGGATGGAACCGGCAGGGGAGATGTGGTCGGTGGTGACCGAGTCGCCCAGGTAGGCCAGCACGCGCGCGCCGGTCACGTCTCCGATGGGATCCGGGGCGCGGCCCACGCCGTCGAAATACGGCGGGCGCTGCACATAGGTGGAGTCCTCGTCCCAGGCGAACCGGTCGCCCTCCGGGATGTGCATCCCGCGCCAGTTTTCATCGCCCCGGTAGACATCCGCGTAGCCCTTGGTGAACATCGAGGCCTCGAGGTTGGCATCGACCACTGCCTTGATCTCCTGGCTGGTGGGCCAGATGTCCCGCAGGTACACCGGGTTGCCGTCGGTGCCGTTGCCCAGCGAGTCGTTGAGCAAATCCACGTGCATGGAGCCGGCCAGGGCATAGGCGATGACCAGCGGCGGGGAGGCCAGGAAGTTCATCTTGACCTCGGAGTGGATGCGCCCCTCGAAGTTGCGGTTGCCCGAGAGCACCGAGGCCACGGAAAGGTCGTGGGAGTTCACCGCCTCGCTGACCTCGGGGATCAGCGGTCCGGAGTTGCCGATGCAGGTGGTGCAGCCGTAGCCGACCAGGTCGAAGCCCAGGGCCTCCAGATACGGGGTGAGCCCGGAGCGGTTGTAGTAGTCGGTGACCACCCGGGATCCCGGGGCCAGGGTGGTCTTGACCCATGGCTTGGAGCGAAGCCCGCGCTCAACCGCCTTCTTGGCCAGCAGCGCGGCGCCCAGCATCACGGTGGGGTTGGAGGTGTTGGTGCAGGAAGTGATCGCCGCGATGACGACCGAGCCGTGGTCGAGCGTCTCGGGGTTGCCCCCGAGGTTGACGCTGGCGGGCCTGGATGGCCAAGTGACGGCGGGCTCCTCGTCGCTGAGGCCGTGGGGCGGCACATCGCGTTCGATCCTGGAGCTGACCGCCAGCGGATCACTGGCGGGGAAGGAATCGGCCTCGGCGTCATCGAGCCCGCCGGCGATGGCCTCCTCGTGGGTGTCCCCGGCCAGCAGCCGGCGCACCGCTCCCTGCGCCGCAGCCAGCGGGATGCGGTCCTGGGGCCGCTTGGGCCCTGCCAGCGAGGGGACCACGGTGCCAAGGTCCAGCTCGAGGACCTGGCTGAAGTCCGGGACGTGCAGTGGATCGTGCCAGAGCCCCTGTGCCTTGGCGTATGCCTCGACCAGCTTGACCTGGTGGTCGGGGCGGCCGGTGAGCCGCAGGTAGTCCAGGGTCTCGGCGTCGATGGGGAAGAGTGCGCCGGTGGAACCGTACTCCGGGGACATGTTGCCCAGGGTGGCGCGGGTGGCCAGCGGGACATTGGAGACCCCGGGGCCGAAGAAGTCGACGAACATGCCCACCACGCGGAGATTGCGCAGCAGCTCGGCGACGGTGAGCACCAGGTCGGTGGCGGTGGTGCCCTCGGACAGCTCGCCGGTGAGCTTGAGTCCCACGACCTGCGGGATGAGCAGGCTCATGGGCTGGCCGAGCATCGCCGCCTCGGCCTCGATGCCGCCCACGCCCCAGCCCAGCACGCCCAGGCCGTTGACCATCGGGGTGTGCGAGTCGGTGCCGACCAGGGTGTCGGGATAGGCCCGTAGCCCGTCGGGACCCTCCGAAGTGAACACGACACGGGAGAGGTATTCGAGGTTGACCTGGTGGCAGATCCCGGTGTCCGGCGGGACCACCAGGAAGTCGTCGAAGGAATGCTGGGCCCAGCGCAGCAGCTGGTAGCGCTCCTGGTTGCGCTCGAACTCGTAGTTGGCGTTGACGGAAAAGGCGTCGGAACGGGCGAAGACGTCGGCGATCACAGAGTGGTCGATGACCAGCTCGGCGGGGATCAGCGGGTTGACCTTCCTCGCGTCGCCGCCCAGGGCGGTCATGGCGTCGCGCATTGCCACCAGGTCGACGACGCAGGGCACCCCGGTGAAGTCCTGCATCAACACGCGGGCCGGGGTGTACTGAATTTCGCGCGAGGCCTCGGCGGCCGGGTCCCAGGAGGCCAGGGCGTTGACTTGTTCGGCGGTGACCAGCCTGCCGTCCTCGTTGCGCAGCAGGTTTTCCAGCAGCACCTTGAGGCTGTAGGGCAGGCGGGAGGAGTTTTCGATGGCGTCGATGCGGTGGATCTCGTAGCTTTGCCCGTCGACCTCAAGCTTGGAACGGGAATTGAAGGAGTTGCTGGACATGGAAGCGTCGTCCTCTCAGGAATGCTGGCGACCACCGTGCCGGTGGCCGGGTGCTGCGTGTTTGGCAGAAGATGCCGGCGATGTGCTTGCTTCCATCGCCACCTCCAATTCCTGGTGCGTGCCCGGATCGACAATCGGTGGTCCCCCTGGCGGCCGGCGCGGGGATGGGGTGCTTCCAGCGGGGACCTGCGGTTTTCCCGTACCGGCACGGTGGCAGGATCGGAACGACTCGCCCGCTGACCGCAGGCGTGCACAGGGTCTTGGCTTGCGGCTTGCGGCTTGCGGCTTGTTTCGCCGTGCGAATGTACCCGGCGACTGCTTTCAACCTACCGCCGGGGAACGGAATTGGCCATGGTTCGACGACTTGTGGGCAGGGTGGGTGCGGGGCGGGCTCCGGAGGCGGATCCTTGACCCGCACGGGGTGCCCGGGACATCCTTGGGCAAGAGAGTTTGCCGCGGGGAACGAGGAGAACATGAAGAAGTTTTCACTGACGGCCATTGCCCGGACCCAGATGCAGACCGCGGCCACGGTGTCGAGCGGGCGCGCGGCCAGCACCGTGTTCGGCGGGCACGAGCACACCTTGCGTCAGACGGTCATCGGCTTGGCCGCCGGCACCGAACTGAAGGAACACATCAACCCCGGCGAGGCAACGGTCATGGTGCTCAGCGGCCGGATCCGCCTGGACTCGGGCGGCGAGTCCTGGGAGGCGCGGACAGGCGACCTGCTGGTGATGCCGCCGGGCTATTCGCAGATCACCGCGCTGGAGGAATCGGGCCTGTTGCTCAGTGTGGCCAAGACCGATCGGTAGGCCGTTGGAGGCACGCAGCGGCAGTCGTCGGACCGGTCAACCGGTGTGGAGGCCGTGAGGCATTGAACACATAGTGGTGTCCGTTCCTGCGGATACCCGGTCTCTTAAGAGACACTAAAAACAATGACTACCTTGATTGCGCTTCAGGCCGCGACCGCCGACACTTCCGGCGGAAGCCTGATCACGAGATTTGCCGACTGGGCGGTGCACCTGATGGAGGTCATCGGGGCACCTGGTGCCGCACTGGCCATTGCGCTGGAAAACCTCTTCCCGCCGCTGCCCTCCGAGGTCATCCTGCCGCTGGCCGGATTCACCGCCAGCCGCGGGTCATTCTCCCTGGTCGAGGCGCTGCTCTGGACCACGATCGGCTCGATCTTCGGCGCCTACGCCCTGTATTGGGTCGGCCGGGCACTGGGGCGCGAACGCACCCGGGCGATCGTCGGCTGGCTCCCGCTGGTGGACCTCGAGGACGTCGACAAGGTCGAGGGGTGGTTTGAGCGCAACGGCGCCAAGGCGGTGTTCTTCGGCCGCATGATCCCGATTTTCCGCTCGCTGATCTCCATTCCCGCCGGCATCACCAAGATGAACCAGGTCAAGTTCCTGGGGCTCACCGCCGCCGGTTCGCTGATCTGGAACTCCATCTTCGTGCTCGCCGGGTTCTACCTGGGCGAGAACTGGCACGTGGTCGAGGCCTATGCAGACGTGTTCCAGAAGATCGTCATCGTCGTCGTGTTCCTGCTGCTGGTGCTGTGGGTCGTGCTGAAGGTCCGCAAGACGAAGGCGAAGAAGGCCGCGGCATTGCAGGAAGCGGACGCCGCCAAGTAGCAGCAACGTCGAACCGAGTCCCCTGGGCCCGGACACGCTTGAGAACTTCGCAACTTGCGAGGCGGACGAGTGGGTCCGGGCTTCTTGCTGTCCGGACCCCGTAGCATCCCCTCGGCGATGCGGCTGCCGCAGGTCGTGCGACTTTCCTGTTGGATGAAGGTCCACGTGTGGATTGTGACCCAGTTGCTGAGGTCGTGCCGAATGCCATGGCCGCGGTTGATGTCGGTCATTTGCGGTAACCTACAAGCAAGCCCTAGCAGACTGCAACTTGGCCCAGAACCTCCAAGGAGTACATCATGTTGAACCCGCTCGACCTCGACTCGAATTCGTCCGTGCAGGCAGGGAACCCGCTGGTGTTGGAGCCGCCGAAGCCAGTAGCCGAGGTTGCGGTTCATGCTCCGGAGAAGGTCGGTGGCATGATCCTGGTGGATGCCGACGCGCAGCAGAAGCACGCTGAGAACGCCAATACCTTTCTTGATGACCTGCTGGCTACCCCGCTCCAGAGCCCGGAGTTTCAGACCAAGCTGGCCCAGCTGACCCGGCTGGGCGAGGGCACGATGCAGCAGGCAAGCGGCGCTTCCAATCGAATGTTGAAGAGGCCCGCAGCCGCTCTTGCAGCGACCGGCGCGGACCCTGCGTCGCGGACCGGCAACACTTTGGTGGAATTGCGACAGATCGTAACCGAGCTAGACCCCAAGCGCCATGATTTGACTGGCAGGAAGCGTATCCTGAAGTTCCTGCCCGGGGGCAGCGCCATCCAGCGATACTTCTTGAAATACGAGTCCTCGCAAGAGCAACTCGACGCCATTACCAAGGCACTCAAGGGCGGGCAGGACGACCTTCGGCAGGACAACGCTGCCATCCAGACCGAACGCGATGCTCTCTGGGCGGCGATGGGGAAGTTGGCGAACTACGCCGTGCTCGCGAGCCACCTGGGAGACGGTTTGGAGCGGCGGATTGAAGAGCTGCGTAACGTGGGTAAAGCGGACGATGCCACAACCCTCGAAGCCGATGCCCTCTACTACGTCCGCCAGCGCCACCAAGACTTGTTGACCCAGATGGCGGTGTCCATCCAAGGGTATTTGGCTCTTGATGTGGTCAAGAAGAACAACTCGGAGCTGATCAAGGGCGTGGATCGGGCGCTCGACACCACTCTCTCTGCGCTGCGGGTCGCGGTGATAGTTGCGCAAGCCCTGGCTCAGCAAAAGATCGTTCTGGCGCAAATTGATGCCCTCAACTCGACTACGTCAGACTTGATTGTCTCGACCTCGGAGCTCCTCCGTTCCCAAGGTACTGCCATTCACAAGAATGCTGCCCGAGCCACGATCGACTCCACCAAGTTGCAGCAGGCATTCGACAACGTCTTCCAGGCGATGGACGAGATCGACAGGTTCAAGACGGAAGCAGCACGGGCGATGAAGCAGACGGTGCAGGTTCTTGAGGGTCAAGTGGGCCGAGCGCGACGTCAGCTTGAGCGCAGTCACGCCTCCGACGCAGCCACCACGCACAACCGAAGGACGCAGTGATGTCACGCCTCACCGCAGGAAACCTCGTCAGGGTAACCCTCGCGTTCTTTTTCTTGCTTTTTGTCGCTTTTTACGTGCTCGTCATCGGGGTGGGTGCCAAGAACAAGAAGGTGATTCTTGAGGGTGGGCTCTACGCCGCCGCCTTCATTGCTGCCGTTTCCCTTTCCGGGGCCAGTGGTGCTTTTGCCGGTTTCGCGGTGATGGGCCTATCGGCCGTGCGGTCCTACATGCTTCGCGATCTCTGGCTCCCTAGGCGGGTTCGGAGACCGCAGCATGGCGCTACGCTCCAGGCGCACGCACCTACGCAAGCACCCTCCCAGCCGTCTCCGGCCGCAACGTCGCTCGCCGGGCCGTCGGACGACCTGTCGACCGCCCTGGCATGGGTGAGCTCGCAGGCCAAGCAGAACAAGCACCGCCTTCCGGCTGATACGTACGTCACCATCCTGGAAACCTGCCAGATGCTGGACTCGGTAGTCGACGCGGAAAGTCGGCAGCCGTCCGGAGATGCGCGGTTTGAGTATGAACTGGAAGCTATGGTGAGGGAGTACCTGCCAACGGTTCTTCGGGGATTTCTGGCCATACCGCCGAGCATGGTGGACAACCGGCAACCAAACGGAAGAACACCCAACGAGGAACTGGTTGAACAACTTCGGCTCCTCCTCGGACAGGCCGAGACGCTGCACTCCACCCGTCACAGCCAAACCTCGGCGGACTTGACCACCACCGGCAACTTCCTGAGAGAGCGGTTCGGGCATCACCAACCAGGTGGATTCGACTTTGGGATCAAGTAAGAGATCACGTCCGTAGGTGATTGTGTTTCGTCGAGTGAATGCAGACACGAGCCCTTAAGAAGAATCGTCGCGATACCCTGTGAGACCAGCGCGACTGCGAATTGATATTCGTGAGCTAACGAGTCACGCTCAGGAAGTACCCTATGTGGCCGCAAGGAGGACTCGTCGCAGCCCAATCACTCTGAGCCACTGCCCTTTCCTAAAAGCCGCAATGTCTCCCGATGCCTAGTTCGTCGCGATTCCAGTGACTGTGCCACCAATAATGTCTTGACTCCTCCAGGTTCCAAGAACGTACACGATCGTGGTTTGGCCTCTGCGTGGGTCGTATATGGGAACAGGGGCCCTCGCGGGTACAAGCCAGCTAACCATTGTGTGGCACATCCCTGGGTTCAGCTGCGATGGAGTGGGGCGCAATGTCTGTTCGGTATAGCTAAGGTCGAACGGTGAAAACGGGATCTTAAGCGGCTTCGGTTTCTGCCGGCCGACCAGCCTGGAGTCGCATTCATCCTATTCCCGTACGAAGGCATACGCTGTCCGTGGGCGGCTGTGGTAAATCTGACCGGGCTTCGACGCTTGTTTGTGTCACTTTTCAAGGTCGGCTGCACTGTTAACCGCGTGATTCCGCAAGCGGTGCAAGCGAGTGTGAACAATTGGTGATCGAACCCAGTTGCACTACGAGTTAGTACATGTCGAAGTCGTCTGCACCGAGTACCTGCAGATCTTGCTCCGCGTCGAGTATCTATCCCAAGTGCGCCTCGAGGTGTTCCCAATACGGGGCTAGTTACCTACAGCGTTGCTCCGTTTGCCTGAACCTCCGTTCCGATCAGGCCCCGGCTTAGCGTCAACTGCGGTCCCTTGCAGCTCAGAACCCCTAGCGAAAGTGCCAGCCGTGGCCAGGTACTGTAATTCGCGCCACATGCGGGGGTCGCGGTGACCAAGGCGTGGGGGATCGGCGGTATTCTTTGGTGCGTGGCCCTGGACTTTACATCGATCGACTTTGAAACCGCCAACGGATTCCGTGGCTCCGCCTGCAGCGTCGGACTCAGCCGGGTCCGCAACGGCACGATCGTCGAGGAAGCCTCCTGGCTGATGCGGCCGCCAGAGGGTTTTGACCACTTCGATGCGCGCAATGTGATGATCCACCGCATCACCGCCGACATGGTGGCCGACGCCCCGCGCTTCGGGGAACTGTTCACCCCCATGGCCAACTTCATCGGCACCGACACCCTCGTGGCGCACAACGCTGCCTTCGACCTCGGCGTGATCCGCTCCGCCCTGGAGGTCTCCGAGCTGGCCGGCCCGGCGTTTGACTACGCCTGCACCGTGAAGATGTCCCGGCGCACCTATGAGCTCTCCTCCTACTCGCTGCCGTTCGTGGCCGAGGAGGCCGGATCGCCGATGGAAAACCACCACGATGCGCTGGCCGATGCCCGGGCGTGCGCGCACATCATGATCGACATCGCCCGCCGCCAGGAGGCCGACGCGGTGGCTGCCGCGGCGCAGTCGCTGAAGGTGAAGATGGGCTTCGCCCCGGCCTATGTGCCGGGCGACGTGCTCTCCAAGGCCACCCGCGACGCCCGGGGCTGGGCCGCCAGCGGCAACCCGGTGCCGGTGCAGCCCGAGTGGGCAGCCTGGCCGCAGGAGGGCGAGGACCGCACCGGGGACGCGCAGGCGGACCCGGCGCACCCGCTCTACGGCGAGATGGTCGTGTTCACCGGCAACCTGCGCATCTCCCGCCAAGTGGCCAAGGACCGGGCCGCCGAGCGCGGCGCCAACACCGCCAGCCGCGTCACCCGCGCCACCACGGTGCTGGTGGTCGGCGACGGCTTCGTGCCCGAGGACCTGTCCACCGGCCGGCTCACCGGCAAGGCCAAGCGGGTGCTGCGCCTCCAGGAGGCCGGGCAGCCGGTCGCGATCCTCGCCGAGGGCGAGTTCCTGCAGCTGATCGACGGCTTCGACGCCGCCTAGTTAAGCCCGGCGCCGCCCGCGCAGTTCCCGCAGGGCGCCAAAACCCTCGCGGACCAATTGACCCACGCTGGCCTCGGGCACGAACGCCCGCGCCATAGCCCCGGCAATCCGTGGCAGGTCCGATTCGTCGCGGTAGACCAGGTACAGCGGCACGGTGCGCGGATTGAACTTGGCCTTGAACGCCTGCAGGGAACCGAACCCGTACAGCGGCTCCAGGGCCCGGGACAGGGCCCCCAGCACCCGGTCCACCGGTTCCTCGGCCGGTTGGTGTTGGGTGTGGGCCAGGGGCGCTCCGGAGAGTGAGGCGAACTGTTCACCCTCGGCGGCAAAGGCGCGCAACGAGGAGGCGATGAGAAACTCCATGACCGGTCCGAAGCCGCCCTCGCGCCGACGCATCAGATCGAGGGTCCAGCCGACGACGGCCCCGCCCGGGGCGTGGACCGGCAGCCAGGACAGGAATCCCTGGACCTGGCCGTGCGCATCCACGGCCAGCGCCACGCGCACCGCCGGGTCCTCGGCCTCGGTGAGGGTGCCCAGGGTGAAGCGCAGCTGCGGCAGCGACTTGTCTCCGACCCAGGTGCTGGAAATCTCCTCCAGTTGGCGGCGCACGGCGGCCGGTTCGTCGATCAGCAGGGTAAGCCTGAACCCGACCCGTTCCCTGGCCGCCCGGTTCAGGGCGGTGCGCACATCGGACCAGGCCTTGCCCGCGAATTCCAGCTGCGGCAGGTCGATGAGCGTGTCCCGGGCAATTTGCATGGCCCGCCAGCGATCCGCGGGTGCGGCAGGAGGCGCGGAGGCGGAGAAGAAGCAGGGGATGAGCCCGGCTTCCTCGGCGGCGAGCGAAAAATCCTCCATGGCAGCATCCCTGTCCCCGGCCGGTCCCACGGGGTCCGACAGGGCGATGGCGCAACCGGCATGGACCTGGTAGGCAAGCAGGGATCCGCCGGGACTGCGGTGATGCTCGTTCCCGTCCCAGGTCCCCATCCAGGAGAGCGTGCCGCCGCCGTGGAGCTTCAGCGCGGTCACCACCTCGGCCCTCTCCAGCGGAGCCTGCCGGGCATCCGCGCGCAGCCGGCGGTGCCGCAGGATCCCGAAGGCCCGCCAGCACACCAGCAGGTGCGCCGCCAGCAGCAGCCACAGCCCGGCCACGGCCGCGGCCAGCGAGGCCAGGGACGAGCCGTGGGGAAGCTGCGGGCCCATGGTGAGAACGAGGCTGACCCCGAGCGCACCGCGCAGCACATTGAGCACGGCCATGACCAGTGCGGCGAGCCAGGCGATGCGGCGGCCCGAACGCAGTCCGCGGGCCAACCCGATGGCCAGGGCGGCATCCAGCAGCACCGCGATGCGCCCGCCGCCGGCGTGGGTGGGGCCGAAGGGCCCGTGCGTGGGCACGACGATGGTCAGGATCTGGACCGAGACCAGGCCCAGCAATCCCACCCAGGCGATGAAGCGCTGTTCGCGCAGATTTGGCCGGGAGATGCTGCGGTGCTTGAAGACCAGCACCAGCAGGATCGCGGCGCTGTGTTCCAAGTCTGGGACCTCCCCGAAGAGGGTTGCGCCCAGCACCGCGAAGGCCAGCAGCAGGAATTGCCAGCGGCCCCGCCAGGGTTGGCGCACGTGGCAGGCTGCCAGTGTCAGGCAGGCGAAGATGCCGCCGGAGGGGCCGCTGTCGACGTCGTTGGCAAGGGAGTCGATCCACGCGGAGCCCAGGTCGCGGAACAGCAGCAGGGTGGCGGCGGTCAGCAGGACCGAGGCGAGGTGGCCGCCGAAGAAGGCAAGCACCGCGGTCCTGGTGCCCCGGGTGGCTTCCAGCCAACCCACGCCCAGCGGGATGAGCACCAGCACGCTGAGGTAGCCCGCGGGTTCGGCGAGGATGAACATGCCGCTGAGCGTGGTGAACCAGTTTCCGGTGCTGAAGGAGGGCAGCCCGTAGGACAGCTCGGCGAGCCATGCCTGCTGCCCCGAACCTCCGGCCAGGGTGCCGGTCGCGATCCCGGCGCCGAGGACCACCAGCCAGAGCCCCGCAGTGAACGGGGCCGTGGCGAAGATGCCGCGCACCGCCCGCGCCGCGGAATGGAGCGGGCCATTTCTGGTGTCCGGGTGCGCGGCCGGCATCGGGGTTTGGCTACTCGCCGACGGTGAGCTTGACCCAGCGATCGTGCATGGCATCGAGGATCGGGTCGATTTCCGAGGCCGGGCGGTGGGCCACCGCATCGGTGCCCTGCACCGCTGCAAGCAGCGCCGTGGCGTACGCGGCGGTTTCGGCATCGGGCTCCTCGCCCAGGGACTCGAAGAGCGCGTCGTAGGCGGCCTTCGGTTCGGTACGCGCCAGCGCGTTCGTCACGTAGGTCGTGGCCCGGAACAGTCCCGCTCCGGCCGTCATGTCCCGTTCACGGGCTTCGGACTCGGGTGCTTCGTGCCCCTGGTCTGCAGTTTCCCCGGCCTCGGGCGCCTCGGGCTCGAATTCCTTGACCAAGGCGGCCCAACGGCCCACGGAATCGGTCCCGGATTCCAGTGCGGCCCGCACCACCAGCGCTGCGGCTCCGGCGGCGCGGTGCGCGG
The DNA here is from genome assembly GCF_046714615.1 of Paeniglutamicibacter sp. Taxonomy (NCBI): domain Bacteria; kingdom Bacillati; phylum Actinomycetota; class Actinomycetes; order Micrococcales; family Micrococcaceae; genus Paeniglutamicibacter; species Paeniglutamicibacter sp. The sequence continues at coordinate 6,360 of NZ_JBKKAP010000109.1, read as the reverse complement.
CCGGAGCTCCGTGGGTCAGCGCCGCGGCGTCGGTGGCGATCTTGGCGGTGGTGGCCTCATCGACCCTCGGCAGCAGGGCCACGAACGCGGCGCGGGCGAGCACCCCGGTGGTGTCGGCCGTCGGGAACAGGGGGCGGCCTACCGAGGCCATGTCGCGGTTGTCCAGGGCCAGCAGGTTCTGGCTGTCGCCCGGCGCGAAGTCAGGTGCGCCGTCGAACGCCTCGTCGATCCAGCGCGGCTGCGGCTCGGGGGCGCCTGCCGGGAAGGTCTTGTTCACGAGCTTGTACCAGCGCAGCGCGGCCAACCACATGCAAGCGGCCTCGTCGGAGGCGACGCCCTCATGGGCCCACTCCAGGGCCTCGAGCAGCCCGTCGAGCAGGTAGAGGGCAAGGGTCTCGGTCTCGCCGGGATCCTGGCCGTCGCGGGCGTGGGCGGCACCGTCGGCCACGGCCAGCAGCACACCCAGGACTCGGTCGGAAAATTCGGCGGGAAGCGCGTACTGATCAGTTGATTCACTCACCGTCCCAGTCTAGTAGTTTTCCGCCGTGTTCCCTTGCGGGTACCAACCCGTCGTGCGGTGTCGCTAATGTGGAATCCATGCGTATCTTGCACACCTCCGACTGGCACCTGGGTCGCACCTTCCACCAGGCCTCGCTGCTGGAGGCCCAGCGCGAATTCGTTGACCGGCTCGTTGCCACCATCGAGGCCGAATCGGTGGACCTGCTGCTGGTCTCCGGGGACGTCTACGACAGGGCGCTGCCCGGTGTGGACGCGGTGAAATTGTTCGACGAGACCCTTCTGAGGCTGCGCGAAACCGGGGTGCAGATGGTCATCACCAGCGGCAACCACGACTCGGCCCTGCGCCTGGGCTTCGGCTCCGCGCTGCTCGAGCATGCGGGGCTGCACCTGCGCACCTCCCTGGCCAACATCGACCGGCCCGCGGTCTTTGACGGGGACGGCTTCGGGGTGGCCGTCTACGGGCTGCCCTACCTGGAACCGCGCATGGTCGCCGAGGCCCTGGACGTCACCGAACCCGGGCACCCCCCGGTCATCCACGCGGCCCTGGAAAAGGTGCGCGCGGACCTGGCATCCCGGCAGGCCGCCGCTCACCATCCGGTGCACGGCATCGTGCTCGCCCACGTCTTTGCCGCTGGAGGCACCTCCTCGGAGTCGGAGCGCGAACTGAGCATCGGCGGGCTGGACATCGTGCCCACGTCCTATTTCGCCGACTTCACCTACGCGGCCCTGGGCCACCTGCACGGGCGGCAGAAGCTGGCCGAACACATCAGGTACTCCGGCTCCCCGATCCCGTATTCCTTCTCCGAGGCAGGGCACCGCAAGGGCGCCTGGCTGCTGGAGCTGGGCCCCGACGGGCTTCGGGAGGTGCGCGGCATCGACTGGCCCGCGGCCAAGGAGCTGCGCATCCTCAAGGGCAAGATCGATGACCTGCTCACCGAGCCGGAATACGAGTCGGCCAAGGACGCCTGGTGCCAGATCACCCTCACCGACACGCACCGCCCCGCCGGGGCCATGGAGCGGCTGCGCGGGCGCTTCCCCGACACCCTGGTGCTGAACTTCGAGCCCGAGGACCGGCCGGAGGACGAACAACACTCCTACGCCGACCGGCTGGCGGCCGCAACGTCCCCGGTGGAGGTCTGCGCCGGGTTCGTCGAGCACGTGAGATTGCGGCCGCTGAACGAGTCCGAGGAAGAGCTGGTGACCTCGGTCCTGGCCCAGGTGCGCAGCGAGAAGGTGGAACGATGAGAGTGCATTCCCTGCAGCTGGAGGCCTTTGGCCCCTTTGCCAAGCGCGCGTCCATCGACTTCGACGCGCTCTCCGAGGCAGGGATCTTCCTGCTCAACGGGGAGACCGGGGCGGGGAAGACCAGCGTGCTCGACGGGATCTGCTACGCCCTCTACGGCTCCCTGCCGGGGGTCCGCCAGGGCAGCAAGTCGCTGCGCAGCGACCATGCAGCCCCCGATGCTCTCCCGGAGGTCATCTGCGAATTCTCCACCGGCGGCCGGCGCTTCGAGGTCACCCGCTCCCCGGCGTGGGAGCGGCCCTCGGCGCGCAGCAAGAACGGCTTCACCACCGCACAGGCGCAGAGCCGGCTGCGCGAGCGCATCGACGGGGCGTGGGTGGAGAAATCCACCCGCAACGACGAAGTCGGGCACGTGCTGGCCGAGATCCTGGGCCTGGACAAGGAGCAGTTCACCAAGGTCGCGATGCTGCCCCAGGGCGCCTTCGCCGCGTTCCTGCGCGCCAAGGACAAGGACCGCGAGGACCTCTTGCGCTCGCTCTTCGACACCACCGATTACGCGATGACCGAACGGATCCTGGGCGAACGCCTGAATGCGGCCCGCGCCGAGGCCGAGGACGCCGAGCGCGCCCGCACCACGACCCTGCAGCAGCTGGCGGCCGACGCGACCTCCACGCTCTACATGGACGTGGACGTGGACGTGGACGGGGACGAGGAAGACGGGTTGCCGCTCGCTGCCCGCGAGCACCTGGATGCCGGGGAAAGCCCCGCACTCGGTGAACTGCTGCGCACCCGCGTGGCGGAAACCCGGTCCGGGCTCGCCCAGGCACGCACGAGTGCCGACGAGGCACTCGCCGCGGCGCAGAAATCCCGGACGGCCCTGGACGAACGGGCCACCCGGCACCGGCAGCTGGCCGAGCTGGGGAACCTGCGCGGCGCCCACGAGTCCCGCGCCGAGCAGATTGCCGCACTCGGTGCGCTGCTGGAGGCGGACGCCCGCGCCGTCGGACTGCTGCCCTACCACCAGCAACTCTCCGACGCCCGGGCGAAGGCCGACGCGGCACACCACTTGCTCGCCGCGGCCGCATCCGCGGTGGACACCGGCGAGGCCAACGAGGCCCTGCTCGCCCGGGAACCTGACATCGCCGCGTTGCTGGATGCGGCGCGCGACCCGGAACCCGATGCCGCCGTGCTCGAATCCCTGGCCGCCCACGGAACCGAGGCCGCGAAGGCCTCGCGCGCCGCCGCTGCCCTCATCGAGGCTGCCCTGCCCGAGGAGGAAGAACTGGAGCAGGTGCGCCGCGAGGTCCTCGCCCTGGGCAAGGGCATCGAATCCGTGACCGCCAAGCAGCTCGAACGGGCCGCCCGCATCGGGGTGATCGACGGGGAACTGCCGACGCTGCGCGAACGGCATGCCCAATTCGCCGCGCTCGCCGAATCGGCATCGGCCCTTGAAACCGCGGTACACACCGCGACCGAACGCCGCGACGCGGTGCTCGAGCGCATCAGGGCGCAGGTGGCGCAGGCAGCGGCGCACACCGCCTCCAACGCGGCGCGCACGCACACCCTGGACGCCCGCGAGCAGGTCAACGCCCTGATCGGCCTGCGGCTTGAACAATCCGCCGCCGTGCTGGCGCAGGAACTGACCGACGGGGAACCTTGCCTGGTCTGCGGTTCCACCACCCACCCCGAACCTGCCAGCTTGCCGGAGGGCGAGCTGGTCACCAGCGAAGACATCGAGGCGGCCCGGAAGGTACTGGGGCTGGCCGAAAAGGCCGAGGAGAAGCGGAATGCGGCCCTGAAGAAGGCCGAGACGGCACTGGATCTCGGCCGCGGAAAGATCGGCGAGCTAAGCACCGAGGATGCCGCCGCCCAGCTGGCGACGGCGACGGCGGCACACGCCAAGGCGCTGGCCTCGGGGAACGAAGCCACCGCCGCACAACGGGCCCTGCACGCCTCGGAAACCGAGCTCGAATCCCTGAAGGCAGCCGCGGCCGCCGCGGCCACCGAACTTCAGGTCGCCGCGGCGAAGCAGGATGCCGAAGCGGCCAGGGCCGTGAAGCTGGAGAATCGTCTGGCCAAGCTGGGCAAGGCCGGACAATCCCTGGCCGAACGCCACGCCTTCCTGGGAACCGCCGCTACCGCCCTGGAGGCGCTGGTCTCCGCCGTGCACGCAAGCGCGGACGCCGGCACCGCACTGGATGTCGCGGCGAAGCTGTGGGCAGGGAAGCTGGCCGACATCGGCGTGACCGACACCGACGCCTGGCGCGATCTGTTGCTCGACGATGCCCGGCGCACGGCCGAACAGAGAGCCGTGCGCGAACACAACGACGAGGCCGTGCGGATCAAGACGCTCGCCGAGGCGCCGGGCATCGAGCTCGCCCGCACCGAGGCCGCCACCGGGATCGGCGCCCCGGAACAGGACGAGCACGCCGCGGCAACGCAGGTGGTCACCTCCGCGACATCCGCCCGCGATGCAGTGCTGGCCCGCGATGCGGTGCTCACCAGCTATGCCGCCCGCCTGGATGCAGCACTCGAAAGGCTGGACATCCTCGCGCGGGAGGCCGGGCCGGTGCTGGATCGCTACGCCACCTTGAAGGGCATCGCCGAGCTGGCGCGCGGCGCGGGGGAGAACCGGCTGAAAATGACCCTGAGCACCTATGTGCTCGCGGCCCGGCTGGAGTCCGTGGCGCTGGCCGCCACCCAACGACTGCTGGTGATGACCGGGCAGCGCTACTCGCTGATCCACGACGACACCCCGCGCGGGAACAACAAGTCGGGCCTCGGACTGCAGATCCTCGACTCCTGGACCCAGGTGAAGCGCGACACCCAAACGCTCTCGGGCGGGGAGTCCTTCATGGCCTCGCTCGCCCTTGCGCTGGGGCTGGCCGACGTGATCCAGGCGCAATCGGGAGGCATCGACATCGAGACGCTCTTCGTCGACGAAGGCTTCGGCTCGCTGGACGCCGAAACGCTGGAACATGTCATGGACGCCCTGGAGAAGCTGCGCAGCGGGGGCAGGGTCATCGGGGTGGTGTCCCACGTCGCGGAGATGAAGCAGCGCATCGCCACCCAGCTCAACGTGCACAAGTCACGGTTCGGCTCCACCGTCTCGATGCAGATCGGGGTGTGAGCGCCGCCCTTGCGGGCCTCGGATAGACTGGCAGATGTCTGCAAAGGGTTCTGTGTAGCGGGAGGCAGGGACGCTACACGCATGTATGTGGAGTACCCGGCATCGCCATGATCAACACCGTTCCCAACAAGTCCGCCGCCCCGTCTTCGCCCTATGCGGCGCTTCCCCCGCTGGTCGGCTGGGCCTTCTTCCCGCTGGGCTTCTTTGCCCGCCTGCCCCTGGCCATGCTGACCATCGGCTCGATGACCCTGCTGATCGACTCGACCGGCTCCTATGCCGCCGGCGGCATGGCAGCCGCCATGGTCGGCCTCGGCTCGGCCGTGGGCGGACCCACCATCGGCTACCTCTCGGACCGACTGGGCCAGCGCCGCGTGCTGCTGCCCGTGGCCGTGCTGCAAGCCATCCTCATCACCGCGCTGCTGTGGTTCGGCGGTGCCGGACCCCTGGCCCCGCTGGGCGTCATCGTGCTCCTGGCGGTCCTCGCCGGGGCCACCGGCCCGCAGGTCGGCCCGCTGGCCCGCGTCCGCTGGATGGCGCTGACCCGCAAGCGCGAGACCGGGGGACGTGAGCTCTCCGCAGCACTGAGCTACGAATCGATGGTCGACGAGCTGGGCTTCGTGCTCGGCCCTGCAGCCGTCGGCCTGTTCGCGGCGCTGGTCGCACCCTGGCTTCCGCTGGCCATCGCCGCGCTGCTCACCCTGGTCCTGGTGCCGCTCTTTGCCGTGCACCGCACCGAAAAGGCGGTGGTGCCGGCGGTGAGGAATGCAGTGAAGGTCAAGCTCACCGCCCACCAGCTGACCGGGATCGCCTTCGCGGTCATCGGGATGATCGGCATGGGCACCTTCTTTGGCTCCAGCGCCGCCGGCACCCTGGCCTTTGCCGGGGCGCTGGGCAATGCGAACATCGGCGGGCTGCTCTACGCCGCCGTCGGCCTTACCTCGGCGATTGCCGCACTCTCGGTCGCGTTCTGGCCCAGCGGGTGGCCCCAGGCGAGCCGCTGGCTTGCCGCGGCGATCTTCATGGTGCCCGCGGCCCTGGCGCTGCAGCTGCCCGGCGAGCTGGTCCCGATGATTGCCGCGCTGTTGCTGGTGGGCATCCCTGTCGGCCCGATCCTGGTCACCGTCTTCACCCTCGGCGGGGAAATCGCCCCGCCGGCACGCCTATCCACGGTCATGACCCTGCTTTCCTCCGGCATCGTGGTGGGCACCGCGATCGGCAACTCCCTGGCCGGGCTGCTCGCCGACTCCCACGGCTATGCCGGCGCCTACGCGGTGGCGGCCGGTGCCGCCGGGTTGCTCCTGGCCGCAGGCATCGCGATGGCGATCCTGCGCACGGCCCAGCGTCGTTCGATGATGCGCGGAACCGGCCCGCGTTCCTAGATCCGGATCGGAAAACGAAAAAGCGGGCGGTGGGGGGGGGGGGTGTTGCTGTGGGCGGCGGGGGGGTGATTGCAAAAGAGCGACGCCCC
>NZ_JBKKAP010000108.1:0-3977 GCF_046714615.1 Paeniglutamicibacter sp. | reverse complement strand
GCGACATTGCTGCACAGGCCACTCGCGCCCTAGAGAACGTCAAAACTGCGCTGGCCGCCGCCGGCGCGACTATCGAAGACGTTGTGCAGTGGACGGTGCTGTTCCTTGATGGGGTTGACGTTGCAGCGGCATACAACGCCATCGGGTCTGAGCTTGCTTCGGACGAGCCCGCCTTGGTGACGGGGGCTCGAATCGCTGGGCTGGGTGTTCCGGGAGCATTAGTCGAGATCGGTGCAGTCGCCGCCATCGTTCGATGATGGCCAAATACGTTGTTTTGCTGCGTGGGATAAACGTGGGCAACAAGAACCTGATCAATATGCAGGCCTCACCGATTGCTTCCAGCGACGCAGGTGTGTGATTCGCAGCGATAAGTGGCGGTGTTTTTGCAGCGCTAATTGTCACCCGTGGTGCCCATTAGCCGATCCTCCATCGGACAGCATGAACTGTCCCGGTCTGGTTCCCCTACGAACGTCTGAACTTCGACGCGTCGATTCTTCCATACCCCGATTCGGGGTCAGCCCTGCCCGCCTGGCGGAACGGTTCAAGACATCCCTGCGGGAGACCCCCGTGAATGATCCATGCAGGTCTTTGCGTCCGTTGCACCCCACAACTGGTGCGCCATATCCAATTGCCCGGTAGCCTTGCGAGCATGAACAGAGGGGCGAGATGAAGGCCAACGAGCTGCGGAAATACCAGCATCCCTACCACCCGGGAGAATTCGAATACGGCGAACCGGGAACACTTGACCTCAGCAGCCTGGGGGAACTCGGTCCCCTGACTTATGTGGTCATCCCTCGGGCGGAAGTCACACGCCTTCCCGAAGGGTATGACTGGGGATCGGTCACTGTCCTTCATGTCCGTTGGCATCCGTGCTGGGCTCCTGTCTTGCGCATGCCTCAGATCAACAACGTGTTCCTGGTTGGTGCCACCCAAGGGGCGATGGACCAGCTGGACCGCGCTATTGCTGACGCCAAGGGCAGCGGAATACTCCAGCTGCACAAGCCACGCTTCCCCGCAACGTGCCCATGGTTTCCCGCGGGGTTCGCCTGCAAACGCGTGCACATTGCGGCCACTGCCGAGGTGGACTTTTCCGGGGCGGGGGAATTCACCGGCATCGGACACCTGGCCTTGGAGAACGTCGGAACGGTGAGGGGGATCGCTCATCTATCCCGCCAGGGCACACTTGACCTCGTGTCCCTGGAAGACGTCCACATGCTGGATCCCGAACAATTTTGGGAGATCAAGGCCAACCGGATCATCGTCGGGGGCATGGACCGCCGAAAGTCCCGGTGGTTCTACGACGCTTGGCCCGACCGTCCACAGGACTGGGCAACCCGGGTGCGGCTGACCGGCGCCCTAGCCGATGACCTGCACCCGGAAATGAGCTGGGCAAACCCGTTTGAGGGCTACTACGAGGGACCGGACGAAAAGGAGGATGTCCTTCCACGCGAAGAAATCACCGACGCGCGGTTTTGGCAGGTCATCGAACGCGCCCAAGCGGCGTCCAAGGGGTCCATCGATTCATTCCTGGACTCGCTCTCCGATGAACTCCTCAAGTCCTCCATCCCGGACATCGTTGCCTTTGACCAAATGTTCGCCGTAAAGGCCCTTGCCCTCTACACCTGGGACCTGCACGGCGTCGCCCATCTCATGCTGGGCGGGTGCAGCGATGACGAATTCACAGGTATCCGTTCCTGGGTGGTGGCCCAGGGCCAGGAGTACTACCGGGCGTGCCTGAAAGATGCCACCACGTTGGCCGATGGGCGGTTTGCCGCCATTGGCGACCGGGAACTGGTCGAATCGATCCGTTCCATTCCCGACCAGGTGTATGGAGAGATGGCGTCTTCTCCCTCAATCATCGAAGACTACCCAGACCAATTGTCGGACTGGATGATCGGCCAAACCCCTGCAGGGGTCCCCTGGGATGCACGCGATCTCGAAGCCCTGCACGACCGATTCCCGACGATCAGTCCTCTCAAGCGCTAGGAACTGCGCCCGAGTACCCGGGAATTTCCCCGTGGCAAGGGCTTCCAGCCCGCAGAAACCGATGTGCTTTGCGGTGCGGGCGTGACAGAATCCGAATGGGGCCGCTTCCGGGCGGCCGACATCAACTAAGGAGCATTGCGCATGGGTGCATGGGACGTATCGGTCTTCGGCAACGACGACGCCGCTGATTTCCTGTTTGAGTTTGACGACGCCCCCACTTTGGCGGAGGTTGTCCCGACCCTTGAGGACGCTTTGGACACTGCGCTTGAAGCGACACCGGAGCTTGATGCCATGGATGGTGCCGTGGGGATGGCGGCTGCTGCGCTCGTGGTCTCGTGGGATGAACCGACAATGCTGGGAAGCGAGGAGGGCGAGTCCCTGGCCCCTTGGCCACGCACCCCCGAACCCCTGCCCCCGCACCTCGCAACGAAGGCGGCGCAGGTGCTGGACCGGCTGCACCAGGCAGATGGAAACGAGCTGGCCGAACTCTGGGAGGAAGCCGGAAGGACAACCGACTACCAAGCCGAACTCACGCGCTGGCGCTCCCGCTTGCCGTAGCCACGGCAAGACAGGCAGAGGCTCACGACCACGGGAACCCACCTCAAGCCGGCCATCCCGGTGAAGGTTCCCGTTGCGGGGCCGGCTTGCGGGCATCAACGTCGGGCAAGTGTCCGTGGTCTGGGTGAGAATGTTGCTATGAATCAAGAACAGTTCGATGGTATGCGCGTAGTCGATGCGCAGACTGGTGCCCTTCGCTACCGAGTCCGGGGCTCGCGAATAGTGAACGCACAAACGGGCCAGCTCGCCTTCCGCATCCGCATGAACGAGCGAGTGGTCGACCCGATGACCGGCCAGCTCGTGTTTCGCATCCGTGACGGTGCACGCCTAATCGACTCCAACAACGGGGCCCTCCGGTTCCGCTTGCGCGGCTGAGAAGCTAAGGCAAATGACCACTGCCATAGGGCCGCCCCAGCTTATCGACGGCACCGTCCGGTGAAGGTTCCCCTACCGGGCTGCTGAAAACCGGCATGTCGGGATTGAATATTGTTTGCTCGTTACTACAGTCGTGGCATGACTGACATTCTCGTTCAACAGGCCTATTCGGGGAGATCTGCTGAGTACACCTCCGCACTCGGAGCGATCGACCAGATGCATGCGCTGGATCACCATTGCATTGGACGCTGGGCAGAGCTGATTGGCGGTCGCGTGCTCGACGCGGGATGTGGGCCGGGGCATTGGACAGATTTCCTGCACATGCGGGGCGTTGACGTCTCAGGCATTGACCTGGTTGCCGAGTTCGTAGACGGGGCGCGTCGCCGCTTTCCCGACGTTACATTCGAAGTTTCCTCACTCCGCCATATCGACGCAGCTGATGGAAGCTTGAAAGGGGTGCTCGCCTGGTACTCCCTGATCCATGTGCCGCCAACGGAACTGCCCGTGATCCTTTCCGAGCTTTCCCGCGTCCTTGCACCACAAGGGCATTTACTGATTGGTTTCTTTGAGGGTGATTCCGCAGAACCCTTTGATCATGCGATCACCACTGCTTACTACTGGTCGGTAGAACAGATGACCTCACTGCTCCACAATGCGGGGTTCGAGGTGTTTGACGTCGAAACGCGCCAAGATTCAGGAAGCCGGCCCCACGCAGCAATTTCCGCGATTGCCCGGTGAAGGTTCCCCTTGCGGACGCGAAATCGCAGTACAAGCTCTTCTGACGTTTTGCGCAGACAACATCTGGAAATTGCAGCCGATCCCCGACCGCGACACCCGACCTTGAAAAATCGGAAAGTTGAAAAGGTTGAAAATTCGAGGATTTAGGCAATCCTTCGATTCGCGCATACCCCGCCCGCAATAAAGCCCCGCCTTATTCCGAATTCGGAATAACACCGGTTATGCCGATGTCGTGGTTATTCCGATAGCGGGGGCTGGATGACTGCCACTGCTGGGGTGTGGCGGGCGAAGTTCGGCATAACTGGCTGGCCTATAGGGCT
>NZ_JBKKAP010000107.1:0-10987 GCF_046714615.1 Paeniglutamicibacter sp. | reverse complement strand
ATCGACCCCAAGATCCTGGCCCTGCCCGGGCCGGCATGGATCAACCAACCTACAGAAACCGCCGAAAAAGAAGCAGCCTAACGGCTGTCTAACTCACCGTGGTACCGCTTGACTTGAAAAATTCCGGACGCGCATGTCTACTGCATTATCAACACCGTATTCACATGGAATGCATTGGCGACTCCTTCGCGTCAAACCGGCTACGCGGCACCAAGGACAAAGTCTGGCCAGGCAGCCAGCGCATTCCCAACGTCATTCGTCCCGTCCCAGGCGGACCGCAAGTGACGGAAATTGTGCCATGACGTTGAAAAAGTGGAACAGCCGAAAATCTAGCACAACGACTGGACTCAATCGGCCAGTGCACCGATGCTTCGAGCCTTGGAAGGGTGGTCACTTCCATTGGCCGTTCGGCCATCAAGTCGCAAGGGCCCACCCATAATTTCCCAATCGCAGCGGTTCGTTGGCCGATGCTTTCGCATTGCGGCCGCTCGTTCGTGGAACGGAGCCCGGAGGATCGACCAGTGCTGGAAACGCCACTTTGAGTCTTGAACTACGGCGGTTTGATTCGATGCGATTCCCACCAGGTGAGCCGAGCCAGGGTAGCTCTCCATATCAGTGATGACCTCTCACGTGGGTCATTGATCGGCGGCGACTGGCCAGTCCTCAGCGGTGGCCTCAAGTAGAACGCCGCTCAATAATTCAGGCGATCCGTAAATAGGGGCATGGATGGGCTTGCCATCGCGATGCCGGTCCGGGGTTGCAAGTCCGGGGCGGACTCGCAGGCAGGTATCAGGCATAAGGTGGCCGCACTCTGCCTTACGTCGTGTGGTGTCGTGTCGTGTCGTGGAGATCAGTAGCCCAGGGGCTTGCGTCAATCGTGCGGATGCCGGGAAAAAGTCCCTGGGCGCCAGCGCACTCCCGGATTCAGGCGCGGACGGGCATCGGGTTACTCGGCGTTGGGCAGTCCGCTCAATATCGACGAGCCCTCAATCGGGCGTTTGCTGTCCAACGGCCAGATCACGTCGGACACCTTGCCAATGACGCGCTTGGTGACGATCATGCCGCCACCGGGTGCTCCCAACAGTGCACGCGAGTCCTCGGACACCGAGCGGTGGTCCCCCATGACCCACAGTCGCCCCTCGGGAATCTGCACATCGAAATCCATGTCGCTCGCTTTGTCCCCGGCAAAGACATAGGGCTCTTCGACGGGGACGCCATTGACGCTCAGGCGCCCATCGGGGCCGCAGCAGCTGACGGTGTCGCCGCCGACGCCGATGACGCGCTTGACGTACACCGCGTCGCTGCCGGCCAGGCGAAGTGCCCAGGCAAGTGAATCCAGGGCGTTGGGTCGCTCGTAAGGCAGGAACGAGCCACGGCCATCGAAGATGACTACATCCCCGCGTTGAATCTCGGCATCCTTGTAGGCAAGCCGGTTCACCAGCAGTCCCTCACCCGGGTTCAATGTGGATTCCATGGAAGTGGAACCGATGTAAAAGAAGTCAACGACGGTGGCGCGAACGCCAAGAGTGATCACCGCCGCCGCAGCAAGCGCGCCAACGACAAAGCGCCAGCCCCTCGAAGGGGACCGGCGCTTTGTCGAAGCGGAAAAACGTTCCGATTCAGTAGATCGATCCACGATGGATCCCCATCCACGCCACCCGATGGGCGGCATGGATGAAGGCTCTCGTTTTTCTGGCTACTTGGAGGGCCGGAAGTCGCGCTTTTCGCGGATCTTCGCTGCCTTGCCGTGGCGATCGCGCATGTAGAACAGCTTCGCACGGCGAACGTCGCCGCGAGATACCAGTTCGACCTTATCCAGGACCGGGGAGTGTACCGGGAACATACGCTCTACGCCGACGCCGAAGGAGACCTTGCGAACGGTGAAGGTTTCGCGAACGCCGTCACCCTGGCGACCAAGGACGAAGCCCTGGAAGACCTGGACACGGGAGTTCTTGCCTTCGATGATGTTTACGTGAACCTTGACGGTGTCACCGGCGCGGAAGTCCGGGACATCGCTACGCAGCGAAGCTGAGTCGACAGAGTCGAGAATACGCATGAATGTATCTCCTAGGCAGACGCCGCAGGTCACCTACCTTAGACACGGACCGTAATTGTTCCGCAAGACGCACAAATGCGTCGAGGGAAAAGATGTGGCGGTCCGAAGCTTAGTACCCCGATCCGTTTGCGGATCGGGGTGAGGTCCAACTGTTGACTCGTTCCCCCTGCGGCAGGAGCAGAACCCAGTAGACCCAAGAATCCATTTTGCCACACTCCGGGCCCTGGCGCGAAGTCCCGGGAAGGCCGGGGGCATGCGCAAGAGGGATTCGGCCCCTGGTTGTCCTGTCCCGTCGATGCCATGGCCGAATCGACCCCGTTCCAACCGGGGCGAGTCGGGCCCAAATCCCCCGCCAACATGGCCGCGGCTCCCGAAAAAACCCGGAAATCAGCAGGAACCGGCCTCGAAGCCATGACGGTTCGCCGTCGCGCGCCGATCAGGCTGGATCCGGGACGCGGAACCGGGTGCAACGCTCCGGTGTTCATGGTCACAATCGATGCGGCGTTGAAACATGTGATAGTTTCACTTACGACCACACGGGGGCCCTTGCAGGGGCTGAGATCGAGCTGACGCAGCTTGCGACCGTTGAACCTGTCCGGGTAATGCCGGCGAAGGAAGTGAGTACTCCTTGAGCAACACCATTTCAATGCACAGCCCTGTCCAAAACGCTGCGGAGCCAGCCGAGACACAGTCCCTGAAGTCCCATTCCCTGGCCTACCTCGAGGACACCGATTCGGGGATCCGGGTCCCGGTCACCGAAATCGCCCTGGAACCCTCCCCCGGAGGAAAGGACAACGCCCCGCTGCAGGTCTACCGCACGGCAGGCCCTGGAAGCGACCCGGTGGTTGGGCTGCCCGCATTCCGCAACACATGGATCGAGGAGCGCTCGGACACCGAGACGTATGCCGGACGCGAAAGGAACCTGCTCGACGACGGGAAGTCCGCGGTCCGCCGCGGCAAGGCATCGGCCGAATGGAAGGGAAGCCGTCCAATCCCCCGACGCGCACATGCCGGAAAGCGCGTCACGCAGATGCACTATGCCCGGGCCGGCGTCATCACCCCCGAGATGCGCTTCGTTGCCCTGCGCGAGAACTGCGACGTGGAACTGGTGCGCAGCGAGGTAGCTGCGGGTCGGGCCATCATCCCGGTCAACATCAACCACCCCGAGTCCGAGCCGATGATCATCGGCAAGGCCTTCCTGGTGAAGATCAACGCGAACATCGGCAACTCGGCTGTCACCAGCTCCATCGCCGAGGAAGTGGACAAGCTGCAGTGGGCCACCCAATGGGGCGCCGACACCGTGATGGACCTGTCCACCGGCGATGACATCCACACCACCCGCGAATGGCTGATCCGCAACGCCCCGGTCCCCATCGGCACCGTGCCGATCTACCAGGCACTGGAAAAGGTCAACGGCGAGGCCAACGCACTGACCTGGGAGATCTTCCGCGACACCGTGATCGAGCAGTGCGAGCAGGGCGTTGACTACATGACCATCCACGCAGGGGTGCTGTTGCGCTACGTGCCGCTCTCGGCCAACCGGGTGACCGGCATCGTCTCGCGCGGCGGGGCCATCATGGCCGGCTGGTGCCTGGCCCACCACCAGGAGAACTTCCTGTACACGCACTTCGACGAGCTGTGCGAGATCTTCGCCCAGTACGATGTGGCGTTCTCCCTGGGCGACGGGTTGCGCCCGGGTTCGATTGCCGACGCCAACGACGCCGCCCAGTTCGCCGAGCTGGACACCCTGGCCGAGCTCACGGCAAGGGCCTGGGAATTCGATGTGCAGGTCATGGTCGAGGGACCCGGACACATCCCCTTCCACCTGGTGCGCGAGAACGTCGAGCGCCAGCAGGAGTTGTGCAAGGGTGCACCCTTCTACACGCTCGGCCCGCTGGTCACCGACATCGCCCCGGGCTATGACCACATCACCTCGGCCATCGGTGCCACGGAGATCGCCCGCTACGGCACCGCAATGCTCTGCTACGTCACCCCCAAGGAACACCTGGGTCTGCCGAACAAGGACGACGTGAAGACCGGGGTGATCACCTACAAGATCGCCGCCCACGCAGCAGACCTGGCCAAGGGCCACCCGGGTGCTTCAGAGCGCGACGACGCGCTGTCCAAGGCGCGCTTCGAATTCCGCTGGCGCGACCAGTTCGCCCTGTCGCTGGATCCGGTCACCGCCGAATCCTTCCACGACGAGACGCTGCCTGCGGAACCGGCAAAGACCGCGCACTTCTGTTCCATGTGCGGACCGAAGTTCTGCTCCATGCGCATCAGCCAGGACATCCGCGACGAGTACGGATCTGCCGACTCGCAGGCCGCCATCGCCGAAATGGTCGGCGGAATGCGAGAAAAGAGCCAGGAGTTCCTCGCCTCCGGCGGCAAGGTCTACCTGCCCGAGCTCGAGGTTCCCGCCAAGGCCTAGCGCCAGGGCCCGCGTACGACAAAGGCTCCCCTGCCTTCCCACTTACGTGGGGGGCCGGGGAGCCTTCGCAGTTATGCGTGGTGACTAATCCTGGACGACCTGGTCCTTGGGCACGATGCGGCCATCGACAATGGCAAAGCCGTTGTGCCACAGGGTGTCGCGGTCGTGCCGGTTCAGCGCGGCGGCGTCAAGCTGCACGATCAGGTCCGGCCGGCGGATCGCGGTGCGCTCGAGCTGCTTGTTGCGGCGAAAGCGGGCGATCTTGCCGTGGTTGCCCGAGAGCAATACCTCGGGGACCTCCCGGCCCTCCCAGGTTCCGGGCTTGGTGTACACGGGGTACTCCAGCAGTCCGTCCGAGTGCGACTCCTCGATCAGCGACTCCGGGTTTCCGATGACCCCGGGAATCAGCCGGCCGATGGCCTCGACCATGGCCAGGACAGCGACCTCTCCCCCGTTGAGCACGTAGTCGCCGATGGAGACCGGGCGGACGTCGAATGCCTCGGCTGCGTGTTCCAGGACGCGCTCGTCGATACCCTCGTACCTGCCGCAGGCAAAGGCAAGGTGCTCGGCCTCGGCCAACTCATAGGCCATTTCCTGGTCGAAGACCGCGCCGGCCGGCGACGGGACGATCAGGATCGGCTTGTTCCCGGCGACCGGGGAAACCGGGGACTCGGTGGCAATCCGGTCCAGGACCGCGCCCCAGGGTTCAGGCTTCATGACCATGCCGGCGCCGCCGCCATACGGGGTGTCGTCCACGGTGCGGTGGCGGTCGTGGGTGTGGTCGCGCAGGTCGTGCACGTTCAGGTCCAGCAGCTTTTCCCGCCGGGCCTTGCCGATCAGCGACAGGTCCAGGGCAGCGAGGTACTCCGGGAAAATCGAGACAACGTCAATGCGCATCCGGCTTAGGCTTCCTCGGCAGGTGCGTCGGCGTCCGAGCCGTCTTCGCGGTTGATCTCGAACAGGCCGGCCGGCGGGGTCATCAGGATGTAGCCACCCTCGATGTTGACCTCGGGGACGATGCTCTCGACGAACGGAACGTAAACCTCGTCGCCTTCGGTCGATTTGACGACCAACAGGTCCTGGACATTTCCGGTGCGCAGCGCGGTGACCTTGCCGACGACCTTGTCGCCCACGCGTGCCTCGAGGTCCACGAGCTCGTGCTCGTACCAGCCCTCGGAATCGTCCTCGACCTCTTCGGTGTCGATGAACAGCTTGGCTCCACGCACCGTCTCCGCGGTGTTGCGGTCAAGCAACTCCTCGAAGGCCAGCAACAGGATTTCCTTGTTCCAGCGGGCCCCCTCGACGGTGAGCTTCTTGAAGGTGGGGTGCTCGACCTCGAAGACGGCACCCGGGGCAAAACGATCTTCGGGTGCGTCGGTGAGGACCTGCACCGTCACCTCTCCGCGGATACCGTGTGGCTTGCCAATGCGGGCGACCTGGAGGCGCATGCGTTTTCTCCTTGAATACAAATCGGTGGGTTGCCGGCCTTCGCCGGCAAGGGCGTGCGCTCAAGGGATTCGCATCTCTTGCAAGCACGTTTCTAGGTTCAATCTTACGTGCGACTTGGTTGTTGAAGGCCCGACGCCGCTGACGGTTGCGTCGCGCTTCGGCCTTAAAGCGCTTTGGTCCCACGATCCGTCATGGATCATGGGACCAAAGCTACACAACTAAGTGTGGTGAGGCTGGCTACCGGCGACGGTCCGTGTCGACTACGTCAACACGAATCGGTTCTTCCGCCAGCGCGGCAATCACGGTGCGCAGCGCCTTGGCGGTGCGACCCTGACGACCAATGACCCGACCGAGATCCTCGGGGTGCACACGCACCTCAAGAATGTCACCGCGACGATTCCCCTTCAACGCAACCTGTACGTCTTCAGGGGTGTCAACGATGCCACGTACCAGGTGATCCAGCGCCTCAACGAGCACTGGCTACTCAGCCTCGGTTGCTTCTGCCTCGACCTCGGCCTCGGCAGCCGGCTTCTCAGCCTTCTTGGTGATGGCCTCGGGCAGGATGACCGAGCTCTTCTCCGGAACAACGAATGCCGGCTTGGCTTCCTTGACGCGCAAGGTGCCTTCCTGGCCTTCGATGCCCTTGAACTTCTGCCAGTCACCGGTGATCTTCAAGAGAGCGGCAACCTGCTCGGTCGGCTGGGCACCGACGGAGAGCCAGTACTGAGCGCGGTCGGACTTGACCTCGATGAACGAAGGCTCTTCGGTCGGGTGGTACTTGCCGATTTCTTCAATCGCACGGCCATCGCGCTTGGAGCGCGCATCCATGACGACGATACGGTAGTAAGGGGCGCGAATCTTGCCGAAACGCTTCAGACGAATTTTAACGGCCACGGTAGTGGTCACTCCTGTTTTCTCAACATGTGCGAAGTTCTGTTTCTGCACCCGTGGGGCGGGCCATACCGCAGATCTTCAAAAGGACAGGATTCAACGCGGAGAGAGGGGCCACATCAAATCGAGTACCTGTCTATTATGCCAGAAAGTTTCGGCCTGACAGGACATGTCACGACATTTCTCGGGACCCGTGTCCGATTGCACATAAACCGGCCGCTGGACCTGCGGGAACAGGACCCCTCGACGCCCGGCGAAGAACCCGATCGTTGACATCGGATCCAGCCAACGTTCGCCACACCTGCCACGCTCCCTGCGCAGCAATCCGCCCACGAGCACGACGATTCCAGTACGACGTCCTGAAGGATAGAGCGGCCTGTACCCGCCGTTGGCGCCGACATTGGTTCTTCGGGCGGAACCTAAATAAGCCCCCGCCCTTGGTATATTCAGTTTCCGCCCGGGACATTTTCGAAGTCCAGGGATCAAGGCGAAGCAAGGGATTCGATGGCACCGGCCGACAAATGGAAGCGTGCCCAGCCCGGTGACCCGTTTTGGGAAGAGCAACGGGCAGGCCTGAGGACTGCGCACGTGGCTCCCCTCAACGAGCTGATCCGCCGGCATGGCGATGACAAGGACGGAGTCCGGCTGCCGCTTGCGGCTCCGTGGCACGGCGGGATTCATGCACCGGCCTTGATCGTACTCAACGACGCTGGCGAGCCACGAGACGAAACCACTTTCATGTGCATCAGGAACCCGGACCGGGCGGCTGACCGCCAACGCCACCTGATGACCGAATTCAACATCGACCCGGCGGACTTTTGCCACTGGAACGGCTATCCATGGCCACGCAGCGACCCCAAACGCGATATGACACCCGAGCAGTCCATCGAGGGCGGCAGGGCACTTCTGGAGGTCATGGAACTGATGACTGACCTGAAAATGCTGCTGCTCTTGGGTCGAAAGGCGCAGGACGCCGCGGACGCGGTGCTCCCGGAAATCCGTTCGGCCTTCCCCGACCTGCACATTGTGCGTTCGCTTCACCCGCTGGGTGCCAAGCGGACCGTCGACCGTGAGGAACAGAAGCGCGTCTGGGCTGGGATTGCCGGCCGCCTTCGTGAAGCCAAGCCAGGGTCTTGACGCCCCGGGCGGCGACGCCACCCGGTATCCCGGCTTCCGCGAATCCCTGGGCTGGCCACAAACAATCCAGTGACCCTTGATACGTCGAGCCGCCAGGGGTATGGGTTCGACTCCGGCGCGTGCCATGCTTGTGGTTCGACCCCCCTCGAAAGATTCGTGAGAGATAACTTCATGCCGCGCAAAATGACCGACCCCGAATTCAGGAACTCTCAGGAATCGGAGTTGTGGGCAGAACACGTTGCACCCCTCAATTCCCTGGTCCAGGACCTGCGTGCCGATTCGTCCGAAGGCACCGGAACGCTCCCGTTCATTGCACCCCTTCACGGCGGCACCGACGCCACCGTCTTGTGCCTGATGCCGGCTCCCGATGCGGCCAACCGTGCCGAGGACGGCGAGGACATCTTCTCCAGCGAGGACGACAATGCCGCAGCGGAGGCTCTGGCCACGTTGCTGGAAGAGTCTGGGATCGACGCCAAGGAAGTTGTGCTGTGGCACGCCTACCCCTGGTACCGGGCCGAGGGTTCCTCCGGGCGGTTGACGGGCGCCGAGCTGAACGCCGGCGTGGAACCCATGAGCAAGCTGCTTCGCCTGGTTCCCAATCTTCGCGCGGTCATCCTCATGGGCAAGGGCCCGGAGGAATTCTGGGCCAAGGTCGCCAAGAAGTCGCCGCAGGCGGTCACCCGCATCACGGCCATCCCCAGCTTCTCCCCCGCCCCGCTGTCGCTCAGTGGCACCGCTGCCCAACGGTCCGAGCGCATTGCCAGGCGTTCGGAGGCCATGCGAGAGGCTCGCAAGATCGTTCAGGCCCCCCGCGGTCCCGTCGGGCCCCGCCGCGAGACCATGGTCCGGGCCGAGGATCTTGGGCCTGAGCACCTGCGTCGCGTGATCGAGGTCAGCGACGGCAACCAGACCCTGCACGGCCCGCTGCTCAAGGCCTTCCAGCCGAGCCCCGAGTGGCGGGTGACGCTGACAGTGGATGTGGCCGGCCAGCGCCGCGCCCTGGGCGTCACGCCCGACACCTGGGTACGTGTCTACCGCGGCGCCGGCATCCGCTAGCCACGCGAGGTCAGTTCCCGCACACGAAAATGCCTGTCCGTGGAAGATTATTCTTCCGACGGACAGGCATTTTCATGTGTTCTCGAGGTGGCCATTTGGATCAGCCACGCCGCATGGCGGTTATTTCGATACCTTGCGTACGGGATCAAGGATCGTTTCGCCCGCGGTCTTCGTGCGCTTTTCGGCGCGCTTTTCCTTGATGGACTTTGAAGGTTTCTTCGTTTCAGCCTTACGCGGTGACTTCGACATTCTGTGCCGTCCTAGCTGGGAATGCTCGGCATTCCCAAAAGTTAGGGGAAAGTACCCCTACCGCCACACCATACGCTGTATTACTGCGAACTTGGCCGGACCTGCCGGATTCCGCTCACGGCACCATTGGAACCAAGGAAGTAGGTCACCGCTCACTCGGCAAGCCAGGCCATTGCCCCTGCCACCAGGGCGTCGATACCCACAGCCAGGGTCGGCCGGATGTGCGGGGCAAAGCGCGGTGAATGGTTCGACGGAACGTCCTCGGGCATCCTGCCGGTAGCGGCAAAGTTCTTGATCAGGCCCGGATCCGCCCCGCCGAGCAACCAATACACCAGTGGCACCCCGGCCGCCGTGGCAAGGATGCCGACGTCCTCGCTGCCTGCCACCGCACCCGGGTCGATGAGCCTGTCGGCCCCGAAGCGTGCGGCGAAGGCCGTCGTCACCCGGGCCGAGGCGTCCGGGTCATTGACGGTCAGGGGGAAATGCTCCTCCAGCGCGATCTCCGGCTCCCTGGGTGAACCGGAGGTCATGGCTTCCCCGCGCACCACCCGCTCGATGGAACTGAGCATCTTGGCCCGAACGCTCTCGTCAAAGGTCCGCACGCTCAGGCCCAGGGTGGCCTCTGCGGCGATGATGTTGTTCTTGGTGCCGGCATGGATCTGCCCGACGGTGAGCACTGCCTGGTCGCTGGCGGCAAGTTCCCGCGAGACGATGCCCTGCATGCGCATTGTGGTTGCCGCGGCCAAGAGCACCGGATCCACCGTGGTTTCCGGCCGCGAGCCGTGACCTCCTGATCCATGCAGGGTGATCTTTAGCGAATCGGCTGAGGCCATGGCCACTCCCGGGTGCAGTCCGAGCCATCCGGCGGGGAACGGCGCCACGTGCTGCCCGAGCACCACATCCGGTGCCGGAACCTTGGCGAAGAGTCCGTCGTCAACCATGGTCTGGGCCCCGTTGCCGTATTCCTCGGCGGGCTGAAAGAGCGCAACCAGCGTCCCTGACCATGAGCCGAGCTCTGCCGCCAGCTTTTCCACGGCACCGATCAGGCAGGCGACGTGCACGTCGTGGCCGCAGGCGTGCATGACGGGGACCTGTCGCTCGTCGGAATCAAGGGCGGTGGCGGTGCTGGCATAGTCCAGGCCCGTGGCCTCCAGGACCGGCAAACCGTCCATGTCGGCGCGCAGCAATACCGTGGGTCCGGGCCCGTTTTCCAGGACCCCGACGACGCCGGTGCCGCCGATGCCCGTCTGGACATCCAGTCCCAGATCCCCCAGGTGGCCTGCAACGATTCCGGCCGTGCGGTGTTCCTGAAAGGAAAGCTCGGGGTTGGCGTGCAGGTCGCGGTACAGGCTTTCGACATCAATGCTCATGGGCACGATCTTAGGACCCCAATCCCTGACATTGAATGATATTGCCGTGTCGCCTTGCGTGGGCCGGATGCTTCTGCGGCCGAAATCCTGCCGTGGCGACGCAGTCGTCCGCCGGGGAATCGGGACAGCCGCCCTTCCGATCCGTGGATTTCAGCTCACAGCGCTTATTCTTTGTCCTATGCCCCTCACCATAAGCAAGCCCCGGGCCCTGGTCCGGGCACTGCTCCCCCGGCATCCGGCCCAGGGCATCGCCCTCGGCTTTGGAACGGCCATTGCCGTCGGGACGGCCGTGCTGATGCTCCCGATGGCCAAGATCGGCCCCGGCGGCGCCGGGTTCCTCGAGGCCCT
>NZ_JBKKAP010000106.1:0-18643 GCF_046714615.1 Paeniglutamicibacter sp. | reverse complement strand
GCCGGCGACATAGGCCGCGTGGTGCTTCGAGTGGTGCAGCTCCATGATCCGCGCCGAAATATTCGGCTCCAGGGCCGCGTAATCGTACTGCAGCTCGGGCAAGGTATAAATAGCCAAAACGACTCCTGAACTCGTGTTTCGTGAATATCCGGGCCCGGGATTTCCCGGGACCCGGTCAAGCGGTGAGCCGCGTGTGCTCACCGATGCTGTGGTAGCCGCGCCGGTGGTACACCAGCGGAGCGGCAACGGATTGGCCGGAAATGACCTCGAGCACCGAGGCGACAACGACCGTCGCCGGTCCGGCGGCAACGCGCGACTCGATGGAGCAGCGCATCGCCACACCCACCCCGCGGATCAACGGCTCCCCGTTGGGCAGCCGCTCCCACCCTGCCAGCTTCGCGAAGCGCTCCTCGCCGGGTCCGGCGAACAAGGCCGCCACATCGGCGTTCCGCGCCGTCAGGAGGTGGACGACGATGTGCTCGGCGTCCAGGATCGCTTCGGCGGCGCCGGAGCGCCGTGCGATGTTGAACGCCAGGTAGGCGGGCTCGGCCGAAACGGAGATCAGCGACGAGGCAGTGATTCCGACCGGTCCGCGGGATCCGGTGGCCGTCACCACGGCAACACCGGCGGGATGGTTGCCAAAGGCGAGGCGAAATTGATCCGCGATCGTGGCGGCCGGAAATTGGGTTTGCACGGCGGGTCGGTGTTCCTCTCATCAGGGGGCCCGCCGGGTCTGGCGGGGTTGGCCTGTTACTCCCCCAACGCTAGAACCTCAACCTTGGTTGAGGTCAAATTGGGTTTCGTCCCGGAACAGCCTGGCACCTCCGAGACCATCGGCGAGCCGGTCGTTGGGATTGACGAATCCGCATTCGGCCAGCGACAGGCAGCCGCAGCCAATGCAGCCACCCAACCCGTCGCGCAACGACTGAAGTTGGTGGATCCGCTCCTGCAGGTCGTCCCGCCAGGCCGCCGAGACCGCCTGCCAGTCCTCCTTGCGAGGTGTCCCGTCCGCGGGCAGCCCGGCAAAGAGCTCGGCGATTGAACGCAGCGGAATGCCGGCGCGCTGGGCGGCGCGGATCACTGCCACGCGGCGCAGCACGCTACGGTCGAAGCGCCGCTGGTTGCCCGAGGTGCGCCAAGAGGAAATCAGCCCCTCTCGCTCGTAATAGTGCAGCGCCGAGACCGCCACGCCCGACCTGTCGGCCAGCTGCCCCACGGACAGATCCTGCGAAGTTCCATCACCCGTATCCATGACTCCATTCTCCCGCCTTGTGCCGGGGCATGCCGACGGCGCGTCCTCTGGCGGGCCCCGGGACAACCCGGCACCGCCGGCCATCGTGCCGCCATCGACTTTTGTGACGAATCCATTGAACAGTGACCAAGATATTTGAACGGTGTTCAAGTATTGTTTTTTCCGTAGCGCCCCCGCAACGCAGCCACACCGTGCCCATGAACGCTTAGGAATCCGCCACCGCCATGACTAACCCCAGCCAGCGCCTCGACGCGCAAGCCCCCGCCCGCATCGGCGCCCGCGACCTCGCACTGGTGTCGGTCTTCGCCGCCCTCATCGCCGTGCTGACCCTTGTCCCGGCCGTGCCCGTGGGTGCCCTGGGCGTTCCGATCACCCTGCAGACCATGGGCGTGGCGCTCACCGCGCTGATCCTCGGCTCGAAGCGCGGAGGCTCGGCCACGGCCCTGTACGTGCTGGTGGGCCTGGCCGGCGTGCCGATCTTTGCCAAGTTCTCCGGCGGACTCGGTGCGCTTGCGGCTCCCAGCGCCGGCTACCTGCTCGCCTTCCCGGTCGCCGCCCTGGTGACCGGCGCGCTGGCGACCCTGGTGCTGCGCAAGGTGACCCGCCGCCGCTTCTTCTGGCTGTTCCTGGCGGCCATGGGCGGCTCGCTCCTGGTGATCCACCCGCTGGGCATCCTGGGCATGAGCCTGAACGCGCAAATCCCGCTGGGCAAGGCCTTCATCCTTGACATGGCCTACTGGCCCGGCGACGTGGTGAAGAACCTGCTGGCCGCCGCCATCGCCGTCAGCGTCTTCAAGGCCTTCCCGGCCTTCGCCCGCCGCCGCTTCCAGGCGTAGGTTCCGCCGACAGCGGCACCATTCGATCCACACCAGCAGCAGGGAATACCGTTAAGCGTGATCCGTTTCAATAACGCAGGACTTTCGGTGCCGCCGGAAGACCCGGCACAGGCGCCGCGCACCATCCTGGCACCGTGCACCCTCGAACTCACCGAGCCGCGCATCGCCGTGATCGGCGCCAACGGCTCGGGCAAGTCCACGCTGCTGCGCATGCTCAACGGGCTCGTCTCCCCCTCGGCCGGGACCGTCACGGTCCATGGCTTCGACACCGTGCGCCAGGCCAAGGCCGTGCGGCAGCGCGTGGGCTTCCTTTTCACCGATCCGCTCTCGCAGCTGGTCATGCCCATCGTCGCCGAGGACATCGAGCTCTCGCTTAAGGCAAGCCACAAGGACCGTACCGCCCGCAGTGCAGCCGCCCTTGGCGTGCTGGCCGCGCTGGGCCTGGAGCACCTGGCGCAGCGCAGCATCTACGACCTCTCCGGCGGCGAGCGGCAATTGGTGGCGCTGTGCAGCGTGCTGGCCGCGGGCCAGGACATCCTGGTCGCCGACGAGCCGACCACGCTGCTGGATTTGGCCAACAACGAACTGCTGCAGGCCACCCTGCGCACGCTGGAGCAGCAGGTCATCTACGCGACCCACGACCTGGACTTCGCAGCGGCGGCCGACCGCGCGCTACTGGTCGCCGGCGGCCAGGTGGTCTTCGACGGCGCGGCTCCGGAGGCCGTGGCCGCATACCGCCGGCTGGTCCGCAACGGGAGCCTGGCCTCGTGAGCGCCTCGCACCAGATGCTGCTGGGTCACTACCTGCCCGGATCCAGCCCGGTGCACCGAGCCCCGTTGCTGGCCAAGTACCTGGTGGTGGTGCTGGTGGGCACCGCGGTGCTCGCCTTTCGCATCCCCGCTGTCGGGCTGGGCGCGCTGGCGCTGGGCGTGGGGCTCTTTGCCCTGACCGGGCCCCGGGTGCTGCGTGCCTGGGCCGCGCCGCTGCGCCAGCTCTGGTGGATCTTCGCGATCCTGGGCATCTACCAGTCGATCCTCAACACCCCGGTCTTCGCCCTCACCCTGGTCAGCGGCATGCTCGCGGTCATCCAGTGCGGGCGCCTGGTGCTGCTGACCACCACGCAGGCGGCCCTGCTCGACGGGTTGGAGCGCGCCGCGTCCCCGGTGCGCCTGGTGGGCGGAAGCCCCGCCACCATCGCCCTGGCCGTGGCCCTGATGCTGCGCAGCATCCCGGCGATCGCGACCTCGGTGCAGGAACTCTCCGACGCCGCCAGGGCCCGCGGCATCGGGCGCAATCCGGCGACCTTGGCCGCACCGGTGGTCATCAACACCGTGGCCTACGCCCAGCGCACCGCCGATGCCCTGGCCGCCCGCGGCATCATGGAACGCAACTAGCAGTTCCGGGGTTGGCGCGCGACACGCCACAAAAAAACCCTTGCGCGCACGTATTGTATGAACCATGAGTTTCAATGACGACGCACGACTGGATTCCGGCCGCATCAAGGACTCGCGCGGCCGCGGCCGCGGAGGCAAGATCGCCGCCGGCGGTGGCGGCATCATCGTGGTGCTGATCGCCGCATTGCTGGGCATCAACCCCGACATGCTCACGCAGCTGGGGCTCGGCGGGGATCCCGGCACCGAGCAGGGCCCGGGCGAGACCGGGCCGGCGGGCATCGCCGAGTGCCAAACCGGGGCCGATGCCAACGCGCGCTCCGACTGCCGGATCCTGGCCACGACGCAGTCGCTGGACAGCTTCTGGCTCAACTACCTGCCGCAATACGACGTTCAGCTGGAAAAGCCCGGGGTCGAGGTCTTTGACGGACAGGTGAGCACGGAATGCGGGACCGCCACCAGCGCGGTGGGCCCGTTCTACTGCCCCGCGGACCGGGTTGCCTACTTCGACACCGGGTTCTTCGCGGACCTGAGCACCCACTACGGCGCGGACGGCGGGGCCCTTGCCGAGGAGTACGTGGTGGCCCACGAGTACGGGCACCATATCCAGAACACCATCGGCACCCTCGCCGCCTCCCAGCAGGGCGCCAAAGGGGCGACCTCCGGCGCTGTGCGCGTGGAACTGCAGGCCGACTGCTTCGCCGGGATGTGGGCTGCCCATGCGGCAAACACCAAGGACGCCAACGGCACCACCTTCATGGAACCGTTCACCGAGGCCGACCTGAAATCCGCACTCTCGGCGGCCTCCGCCGTGGGCGATGACAGGATCCAGGAAGCCGCCTCCGGGCGGGTGAATCCCCAGGTCTGGACCCACGGGTCCTCCGCCCAGCGCCAGGCGTGGTTCCTGGAGGGGTATGCGACCGGGGACATCAACAGGTGCGACACGCTCTCGGCACGCAATCTGGATACGCCAGGCTCCTGAGACCACCTCGCTTTTTCGCAGTCCGTTGGCTAGATGTTGAAGCCCAGGGCACGCATCTGGTCGCGGCCGTCATCGGTGATCCGCTCCGGACCCCATGGCGGCATCCAGACCCAGTTCAGGCGGTAGGAATCGACAACCGATTCCAGTGCCTGCGAGACCTGCTCCTCGATGACATCCGTCAACGGGCAGGCCGCGGTGGTCAGGGTCATGTCGATGAGCAGTGCGCCGTCGTCGGCGTACTTCAACCCGTAGAGCAGGCCCAGATCGACGATGTTGACACCGAGTTCCGGGTCAATGACATCCTTGAGCGCCTCCTCGACGTCCTCAAGCTGGGTTTCTGCCGACCCGCTGGTCGTCTCGTTGGATACGCTCATGGCTAGGCCGGAACGTTCAGGAAGCGGTCGTAACCCTCGTCCTCGAGGCGATCGGCCAGCTCCGCGCCACCCTGCTCGGCGATCTTGCCGTCAACAAAGACGTGCACGAAGTCCGGCTTGATGTAGCGCAGGATGCGGGTGTAGTGAGTGATGAGCAGCGTGCCCATCTGGTTCTCCTCCTGGGCGCGGTTAACACCCTCGGAGACGGTCTTCAACGCGTCGACGTCGAGGCCCGAGTCGGTTTCATCCAGGATGGCAAACTTGGGCTTGAAGAGCTCAAGCTGGAGGATCTCCACGCGCTTCTTTTCGCCACCGGAGAAGCCTTCGTTGACGTTGCGCGAAGCGAACTCCGCATCGATCTTCAACGCTTCCATGGCGGTCTTGACCTCTTTGGTCCAGGTCCGCAGCTTCGGGGCGGTGCCGTCGATGGCGGTCTTGGCGGTGCGCAGGAAGTTGGTCATCGAGACGCCCGGGACCTCGACCGGGTACTGCATGGCCAGGAACAGGCCGGCGCGCGCACGCTCGTCAACGCTCATCTCCAGGACGTCGGCACCGTCGAGGGTGATCGAGCCAGAGGTGACCGTGTAGCGCGGGTGACCGGCAATGGTCGAGGCGAGGGTGGACTTGCCCGAGCCGTTGGGGCCCATGATGGCGTGAGTTTCACCGGTCTTGATGGTGAGGGAAACACCCTTGAGGATTTCCTTTTCGCCCTGCTCGGTCTCGATCGAGACGTGCAGGTCCTTGATTTCCAGAGTAGACATACCTTGAGTCCGTTCTCTCAGTCGTAAAGTCGAAGTGAATCGACGAAGTTTTTTGTGGTGGAGGAAGGCCTCGGACTAGCTGTCCGTGGCCGCCAGTTCGCGCTCGATGGTTTCGGCGAGGCGTTCCTCGATCTCCGGAACCCGGATCTGCTGCACGATTTCGTTCAGGAAGCCGCGCACGACCAGACGGCGGGCAGTCTTCTCGTCGATACCGCGAGCCATCAGGTAGAAGAGGTGCTCATCGTTGAAGCGGCCGGTGGTCGATGCGTGTCCCGCACCGTCAATCAGGCCGGTCTCGATTTCCAGGTTCGGCACCGAGTCGGAGCGTGCCCCGTCGGTGAGAACCAGGTTGCGGTTCGCCTCGTAGGAGTTTGTCCCCTTGGCTTCCTTGCGGATCAGTACGTCGCCAACCCATACGGTGTGCGCGTCCTTGCCCTGCAGCGCGCCCTTGTACAGAACGTTGGACTTGCAGTTCGGCGTGGCGTGATCAACAAACAGGCGGTGCTCGAGGTGCTGTCCGGCATCGGCGAAGTACAGCCCGAAGAGCTCCACTTCTCCACCTTCACCCTCAAAGTGTGCCGAGGGGGTCACGCGGACCAGGTCTCCGCCGTAGGTAACGGCGATGTGCTTCAGGTGCGCATCCTTGCCAACCTTGGCGAGGTGTGCCGAGGCGTGAATTGCGTCATCGGCCCAAGCCTGCAGCGAGATGACGGTGAGCTTGGCGCCTTCGCGAACATCGATCTCAATGTTCTGTGCCAATACTGCGGATCCCACGTGGTCGATGACGAGCACCGATTCGGAGTTCTTTTCCGCAATAACCACCAGGTGGCTGGCTGCAGCCTCGGTGGACGTGCCAGTGAAGGTCAGGGTGACTTCTTCGCCGCTGGAGTCAGTGGGAATGGTCAGTACCTTGGCTTCTGCAGCGTACTTCCACGCATTGGCAGAGACCCGGTCCTCCGGGATTCCGGCCGAGCCAACGCGAGCGTCGGTCATGGCAACGGTTTCCAGGGTGACTGCCTTGGCGCCGGTGAAGGACACCTCGGGAGCCGCGCCGGTGAGCTCGTTCTTGTGCAGTCCGCCCAAGCGCTTGAGCGGAGTGAAGCGGAAGTCCTCTTCACGGCCAGTCAGCGCCGCAAAGTCCTCAACATTGTAGCTGGTCTTGCGGCCAGCGCGTGAGGAGTCAGGGATTCCTGCGCCGGCACCGTGGCTGTGCGCCTTGGAGGCGTCGCCGCCCAGCGGAGAGGAAACTTCTGCTGCGTTCAAGGGCGAAAGGTTTTCGCCCTCTTCGGTGAATCCGGAAATGCTGGGTGCACCGAGACGGGCCTTTTCGCCCGATAAGTGAGTTGCGGTATCAGTCATGATTAACCGACGGATCCTTCCATCTGCAGTTCAATGAGGCGGTTCAGTTCCATGGCGTACTCCATCGGGAGCTCGCGGGCGATCGGTTCGACGAAGCCGCGCACGATCATGCCCATGGCGTCCTCTTCGGTCATGCCACGGCTCATCAGGTAGAACAGCTGCTCTTCGGAGACGCGCGAAACGGTTGCCTCGTGGCCCATGGTCACGTCGTCCTCGCGGACGTCGATGTACGGGTAGGTATCCGAACGCGAGATCTGGTCAACCAGCAGCGCGTCACACTCGACCGAGTTGCGTGCACCCTTGGCGCCTTCGCGAACCTGGACCAGGCCGCGGTAGGCGGAGCGGCCACCGTTGCGGGCCACCGACTTCGAGACGATCTTCGAGGAGGTGTTCGGTGCGATGTGCACCATCTTCGATCCGGTGTCTTGGTGCTGGCCTTCGCCGGCGAATGCGAGCGAGAGCGTCTCGCCACGAGCGCCTTCACCCACGAGGTAAACGGCCGGGTACTTCATGGTGACCTTGGAGCCGATGTTGCCATCGACCCACTCCATGGTGGCGCCCTCTTCACAGACAGCGCGCTTGGTCACCAGGTTGTACACGTTGTTCGACCAGTTCTGGATCGTGGTGTAACGGACGCGAGCGCCCTTCTTCACGATGATTTCCACAACTGCCGAGTGCAGCGAATCCGAGGTGTAAATCGGGGCGGTGCAGCCCTCGATGTAGTGAACGTAGGAGTCCTCATCGGCAATGATCAGGGTGCGCTCGAACTGACCCATGTTTTCCGTATTAATGCGGAAGTATGCCTGCAGCGGGATGTCCACGTGGACGCCCTTGGGGACGTAGACGAAGGATCCACCAGACCACACCGAGGTGTTCAGCGACGCAAACTTGTTGTCGCCCACCGGGATGATCGTGCCGAAGTACTCCTTGAAGATGTCTTCGTGCTCGCGCAGCGCGGTGTCGGTGTCCAGGAAGATGACACCCTGCTTTTCCAGATCCTCGCGGAGCTGGTGGTAAACAACCTCGGACTCGTACTGGGCGGCGACACCGGAAACCAGGCGCTGCTTTTCTGCCTCGGGGATGCCGAGCTTGTCGTAGGTGTTCTTGATGTCGTCGGGCAGGTCATCCCAACTGGTTGCCTGCTTCTCGGTGGAGCGCACGAAGTACTTGATGTTATCGAAGTCGATGCCCGAGAGGTCTGCACCCCAGGTAGGCATGGGCTTGCGGTCGAAGTACTTCAGGCCCCTCAGGCGCATGTCCAGCATCCACTGGGGCTCACTCTTGAGCTCCGAGATGTTGCGGACAACGTCTTCGTTGATGCCGCGGCGCGCATTGGCACCTGCGTCATTCTTGTCGCTCCACCCGTATTCGTAACTACCGATTCCCTGGAGTTCTGGGTTCTTCTCCAAGATCTCGGTAATCACGCCGGCGTCGGGGGACTCCTGTGCAATCTGATCCGTCATCGCGGCCTCTCCTGCTTCGTAATCTTGATTCGAGTTCTCTTCTCAGCTCGCTGAGGAGTTTGGTTCCGGCCCACGGGGACGTGGGTCGTACACACATGCCCGCCGCTGGCAAGTGTCGAGAGCCTTCGCACATCGACACCCAGCAGACGGGAAAAGGCCTGGGTTTCCATCTCGCAAAAGACGGGGAATTCCCGGGCCAAATCTTGGATGGGGCAGTGCCCCTGGCACAGCTGGACGCTGAGCATGGTGGCCGTGGGCGAATCCGCCCCGACCTTGCGTGTGGAGGCAACGAAGCCGTCCGCGCTGAGCGCCTCGCTCAGCGCCTCGGCACGTTCCTCGAGGCCCTCGATGTCGGCCACGGCGGGGCGGTAGCGCCGTTCCATGGCGGCAAAGCGGCGGGAGGCGAAGGCCTCGACGGCCGCAGGCCCGGCGGCCCGGCCAAGTTCGGCCAGTGCGTCGGTGGCGATGTCCAGGTAGTCGTTGCCCATCTTGGTCTGGCCGCGGTGCGAAAGCACGTAGCGGCGTGAGGGCCGACCGGCGCCGGTGCGCTGGTTGGCCACGAGCTTGACCTCGACGAGCCCCTGCTTGGAGAGCGCATCGAGGTGGCGGCGGACGGCTGCAGGGGTAAAGCCCAGGCGCTCGCCCAATTCGGCGGCGCTGACCGGGCCGTCTTCCAACACGGAATACAGGACTCGGTCGCGGGTGCGTTCTTCGGCTTCCCCTGTCGCGGGAATGTTGTGCGCCGGGGCGTCGCCGACCGGCACGGACAGATTCGATGAATACACAACACAATCATGCGCTAATCCCCGAGCCCCGTCTAGTAAGGCACCGCTTACTTCGCGGCGGGGGCGGGGTGATCTCCGCCACGGTCGCCCACAAGGAGACCGGCGACACATAGCGGCCTGCCAAAGTTCCACGTCGCCTAGAATAACTGGGTGTCCAATGTGTCTCCAAGTCTCGTCATCGAGGACTTGCTCAAAGATTTCGGCCCTGTGCCCGCCCTTGACGGCCGGATGGTGCGTGTCCTGAACGGCATCAGCCTCAGGGCCGATCCCGGATCCGTCACCACCCTGCTGGGTTCAAACGGCGCCGGAAAATCCACCACCCTTGCCTGTGCGCAGGGCCTGTTGCGCGCCGACGGCGGCACCATCCGTCTGCTGGGCCAGGATCCCTACGGGGCTCCCCCGGCACTTCGCTCGCGCGTGGGGGTGATGCTGCAGGACGGCGGACTGCCGCCCTCGCTGCGCCCGATCCCGCTGCTGCGCCACGTCGCCTCGCTGTACCAGCGCCCGGCCGACATCAACGCGCTGATTGAGCGCCTGGGCATCAACGAATTTTCAAACACCTCGATCCGCCGCCTCTCCGGCGGCCAGAAGCAACGCGTGGCCCTGGCCGCCGCGCTGGCCGGGAACCCGGAGGTCGTTTTCCTCGACGAGCCTAGCGCCGGCCTGGACCCGCAGTCGCGGCAGGTCGTCTTCGACCTGATCACCGAGTTGCGCGAGGCGGGGCTCTGCATCGTGCTGACCACGCACCTGATGGAGGACGCCCAGCGCCTCTCCGACTACGTGTACATCATCGACGACGGCCTCAACGTCGCAGAGGGCACGGTGGCCGAACTGACCGCACGTGCAGCACACGAATCCACCGCGCAGGCGCTGTCGTTCACGGCCGCCGCCAAGCTGGAACTGCCACTGCTTCCCGGGCACCTGCTGCTGCTCGAGCCCTCCCCCGGAGAGTATCGACTCGAGGGAGTGCGCGACGCCCACGACCTGGCCACGCTCACCGCATGGTGGGCCGAGCTCGGCATCCTGCCCGAAACGCTGTCCATGCAACCCCGCAGCCTCGAGGATGTCTTCCTGGAAATTGCCGACAAGGGAAACGATGTCAACTAGTACACCGCCCGCGACCGAGTCCGGAAACGCGGTGGGCACCTTCCGGCGCATCCTGCTCCAGGGCCGCTACGAGACCCTGGGCATGATCAGCAACGGCGAACAGCTTGTCGTTGCCGTGGTGTTGCCCCTGCTGGCGCTCTTCGGCCTGGTCTTCACCGACCTGCTCAAGGACGTCGCCGCCAACCCCATCGACGCCGCCGCCCCCGGCGTGCTGGCCCTGTGCGTGGTATCCACCGCGTTCACCGGGCAGGGCATCGCCACCGGCTTCGACCGCCGCTACGGGGTGCTGCGTTTCCTTTCAACAACCCCGCTGGGCCGTGCCGGGCTGATTTACGGCAAGGTCATGGCCGTCCTGGTGGTTCTGTTCCTCCAGGTCGTTGTCATCGGCGGCACCGCCTTGCTGCTGGGGTGGCGGCCGGCACCCGCCGGCATCGGCTGGGCCGTTGCGCTGCTGGTTCTCGGCGCGGCGGCGTTCACCGCCCTCGGCCTGCTCGTCGCCGGCACCGTGCGCCCGGAAGCCACGCTGGCCATCACCAACCTTGCCTGGGTTTTGCTTGCGGCGGTCGGAGGCATCCTGTTCCCCAGCACGCGGGCACCTGAATACCTTCAGCCGATCGTCGACCTGCTGCCCTCCGCCGCCCTGGGCGATTCCCTGAGGGCGGCCCTGATCACCGGAACCGGATCGGTCTCCGGGATCCTCATCCTGCTGGCATGGACAATCATTGCCGGTTTCGCCGCAACCCGCTGGTTCAAGTGGAACTAGAATCCTGGAGCACAACACCATGAGCACCACCTCCCCCGCCACCAACAGCTGGACGGACAAGTTGCCCACCGCCGTGAACAACACGGTGCACCGCCTGGCCATTGCGTCCCTGGTTTCGCAGATCGGCATCATCATCACCGGTGGCGCCGTGCGCCTGACCAAGTCGGGGCTGGGCTGCTCGCAGTGGCCGAACTGCGTGCCCGGGTCCATGACCCCGGTTCCGGAAATGGGCGTCCACGGTCTCATCGAGTTCGGTAACCGCATGCTGACCTTCATCCTCGTGGCCATCGCGGTGGCCATGATCGTGTCGATCTGGCGCATGCGCTCCGCCCACAAGACCATCTACCGCCTCTCACTCGCCCTGCTGGCCGGCATTCCCGCCCAGGCGATCATCGGCGGCATCACCGTCCTGTCCCAGCTGAACCCGTGGGTCGTGTCCCTGCACTTCCTGGTCTCGGCCGCGATGGTCATGTCCGCGACCCTGCTGGCCAACCGCACCGGGGCACTGCGCCGCGGTGAAACCTCATTGGGCGCACCTGCCGGAACCACGCAGCGCTTCCTGGCCTGGACCATTTTCGCCACCTCGGCCCTGGCTCTGGTGCTGGGCACCGTGGTCACCGGAACCGGCCCGCACGCCGGCGATGCTTCCGCTCCGCGCCACATGTTCGACCCGTACATCGTCACCCGCATCCACGTGGTGCCGGTGTACCTGCTGGTTGCAGCGACCGTTGTTGCCCTGGTGCTGGCTCTGCGCCACGCTTCCGACGCCACTCTCCGCAAGCCCCTGCTGCTGCTGGTCGGCGTCGTGGCGCTGCAGGGCGTCATCGGCTATGTCCAGCACTTCACCGGACTGCCGATCTTGCTGGTGCTGGCCCACATGCTCGGTGCCTCGCTGCTGGCCGCGGCCGCAGTGAATGTCTGGGACCGGAGCACCGGGAAGTTCCCCTTCTAGGAGCCTCCCTCGATCGACAAAGACACCCGCCTGCAACGCGCAGGCGGGTGTCTTGCTTGGCGCCCGATGGCCGCCAGGTCGGCGTTCCGGGCTTCGCACCCTGCAGGAAGACCGGATAATCCGTGCCGCGGGACCTTGATGAGCCCTTCCAACGGGCAGACACGGAATCCGCCATGGGAACCATCGCAGGTCCCCAAGAGAGACCCTCCGCGCCTGACACCACGTTGCCGCGGCTCCTCGCCGATGGTTCGGCAAGGCCCTGATCGGGACTGCCGCGGCGGACCCCGCCGGGGAACGGTAAAGCGGCCCGCCCGGGGTATTCCCCCGTGCGAGCCGCCATCATTGCGTCGGTCTATTGCCTGGCGCCTTTCCTAGAAGAGCGGGCCGCCCACGAACGGGTCGATGGCCAGCGCAACGAAGACGAGCGTCAGGTACGTGATGGAGATGTGGAAGACCTTCATGGCCTTCTTGTTCATGTCCGCCGGTTCGTGGTCGCGCTGCGCCTCGCGGTAGAGCACGTGGCACTCGTAGACGAACCAGAGGCCCGAGACTCCCGCAAGCACCGTGTAGACAATGCCGGCGTAGCCCATCGGGACCAGCAGCAGCGAGCACGCCAGCGTGGCCCAGGCGTACAGGACGACCTGCACCGAGACGCGGCGGGCGCTGGAAATCGCACCCAGCATCGGCACCCGGGCGGCGTTGTAGTCATCGGCGTACTTCATGGACAGCGGCCAGTAGTGCGGCGGGGTCCACAGGAAGATGATGAGGAACAAGATGATGGCGGGCCATTCGACCTTGTTGGTGACCGCCGCCCAGGCGATCACCACGGGCATGCAGCCGGCGATCCCGCCCCACACGATGTTCTGTGCGGTGCGGCGCTTGAGGATCAGCGTGTAGAGCACCACGTAGAAGAGGATGGCCGCCAATCCCAGGGCGGTGGTCAGCGGGTTGGTCCCGAACCAGAGCACCAGTAGCGAGGCGACGCCCAGCAGATAGGAGAAGATCAGTGCCTCGCGCGGGGTGACTTCGCCGGTGACCAGCGGGCGCCCCTTGGTGCGCTTCATGATCTTGTCCATGTCCCGGTCGATATAGCAATTGAACGAGCCCGAGGCCCCGGCTGCCATGGCGCCGCCAAGCAGGGTGGCCAGCACCAGGGAAATGGAAGGGAAACCGCGTTCGGCGAACATCATGGTCGGCAACGTGGTCACGAGCAGGAGCTCAATTACGCGGGGCTTGGTCAGGGCCACATAGGCCTTGGCCTTTCGCGAAACGAAGTCGCCGACCGATTCATTCGGCTGACGAGCTGCGCGGACCCTCGTTGCGGAGTCAATGGACACGGTCTTCACAGACATTTACTCAGTTCTACGGGGGCAATAAGGACAATCACCCACCATCATACCCTTTTACAACACGTAGAAATGGGTCGGCGAGCTTTACGTGCGGGCGACACGCGCGCCCGCCCGCCCGCAAGGCCCGACACCAATTGTTTTCGCCATGCCTCAACAAGTGGTCTCAAACGGGCATTTTCCGCCCCGATGCCGCTAAGCTGGAAGCGTTGCGCCGCCGCCGAAACTGTCCCGTGAACCACCGGACGGACGGCGGCGTTGTGCTTACAGGGCGGGACGCCCCGCAACCACATGACTTTGAAATGCACACCGTACAGGGAGGACCCACACCGTGGCGCCACTAGCAGACAGCAGTGAATTCGCATGGAGCGATCTTGACCAGCGAGCAGTAGACACTGCCCGCGTTCTGGCCGCTGACGCGGTCGAAAAGGTGGGGAACGGACACCCCGGAACGGCGATCTCGCTGGCCCCCGCCGCCTACCTGATCTTCCAGCAGCACCTGCGCCACGACCCGAGCGACCCGGCCTGGATCGGCCGCGACCGCTTTGTGCTCTCCCCCGGCCACACCTCGCTGACCCTTTACCTGCAGCTCTTCCTCTCCGGCTACGGCCTGGAACTCGAAGACCTTCAGGCCCTGCGCACCTGGGGCGCCAAGACCCCCGGCCACCCGGAATACGGCCACACCGCCGGCGTGGAAATCACCACCGGCCCGCTGGGCCAGGGCCTGGCCTCGGCCGTCGGCTTCGCCTACGGCCAGCGCCGCATGCGAGGCATGATGGATGCCCAGGCACCGGCAGGCACCTCCCCGTTCGACCACACCGTGTGGGTTATCGCCTCCGACGGCGACCTGCAGGAGGGCGTCACCTCCGAGGCCTCCTCACTGGCAGGCCACCAGGAACTGGGCAACCTCGTCGTTGTCTACGATGAGAACCACATCTCCATCGAGGACGACACCGACGTCGCGTTCACCGAAAACGTCCTGGGCCGCTACGAGGCCTACGGCTGGCACACCCAGCGCGTTGACTGGACCAAGACCGGCAACTACGTCGAAGACCTGGCCGAGCTTGACGCAGCATTGCGCGCCGCCAAGGCCGAGACCTCCCGTCCCTCGATCATTAGCTTGCGCACCGTCATCGGCTTCCCGTCGCCGACCAAGGCAGACACCGGCGGCATCCACGGCTCCAAGCTGGGAGGCTCCGAGGTTGCCGGCCTGAAGACCGTCTTGGGCTTCAACCCCGAGGAATCCTTCGCCATCGCCGACGAGGTCCTTGCCCACGCCCGCTCCGTGCAGGACCGTGGCACTCTCAGCCGCGCCACCTGGCAGGAGGGCTTCGACGCCTGGTCCGCCGCCAACTCGGAAAACGCCACGCTGCTGGCACGCCTGGAATCCGGGGAGCTTCCGGATGGCTGGGACGAGAACCTGCCGGTCTTCGAACCCGGCAAGGACGTTGCCACCCGCTCGGCCTCCGGCAAGGTCATCAACGCCGTCGCCGGTGTCCTGCCCGAGCTCTGGGGTGGCTCGGCCGACCTGGCCGGCTCAAACAACACCACCATCGAGGGCGCACCCTCCTTCATCCCGGAATCGCGCTCCACCGATTCCTGGAAGGGCAACCCGTACGGACGGGTGCTGCACTTCGGCATCCGCGAGCACGCCGCGGCCGCCATCGTCAACGGCATCACCCTGGCCTCCCCGACGCGCGCCTACTCGGGCACCTTCCTGATCTTCTCCGACTACCAGCGCCCGGCCATCCGCCTCTCGGCACTGATGGGCGTTCCGTCGATCTACGTCTGGACCCACGACTCCATCGGTCTGGGCGAAGACGGACCGACGCACCAGCCCGTTGAGCAGCTCGCATCCCTGCGCGCCATCCCGAACCTCGATGTGGTTCGCCCGGCCGACGCCAACGAGGTCTCCTTCGCCTGGAAGAAGATCCTGGAAACCACCTCCAACCCGGCCGGCATCATCCTCTCGCGCCAGAACCTGCCGGTCTACGACCGCAGCGCACTGGGCTTCGGCGCCGCATCGGGCACCGAAAAGGGCGCCTACGTGTTGGCCGACGCCACCGCCAACGGCGAGGTCGTTGCCCCCGAGGTGCTGCTGCTGGGCACCGGCTCCGAGGTCTCGCTGGCCATCGAGGCCCGCGAGGCGCTGCAGGCCCAGGGCGTACCCGCCCGCGTGGTCTCCATCCCGTGCCTGGAATGGTTCAACCAGCAGGATGCCGCCTACCGCGAGTCCGTGCTGCCCGCAGCCGTGAAGGCCCGCGTGTCGGTCGAGGCCGGCGTGGCCATGGGCTGGCGCGAACTGGTGGGCGATGCCGGACGCATCATCTCCCTTGACCACTACGGCGCCTCCGCCGACTACAAGCGCCTGTTCACCGAGTTCGGGATCACCGCGGAGGCCATCACCGCCGCCGCCCTCGATTCCATCTCGGCCGCCAAGTAACACCCCCCACACCCAAAGGATTCTTACCGTGAGCAACGCAAACACCCAGGCCCTCTCCGACGCCGGCGTCTCGATCTGGCTTGACGACCTGTCCCGCGAACGCCTGACCTCCGGCTCGCTTGAGGCACTGATTGCCGAAAAGAACGTCGTCGGGGTCACCACCAACCCCTCGATCTTCCACGCGGCCCTGTCCAACGGCGAGTCCTACGCCGCCCAGATCGCCGAGCTTGCAGCAGCAGGCATGGACGCCGAGGAAGCGGTCTTCAAGATCACCAGCGACGACGTCGCTGCCGCCTGCGACCTGTTCGCACCGATCGCCGCGGCATCCGGCGGCGCCGACGGACGCGTCTCGATCGAGGTCGACCCGCGCCTGGCCCGCAAGACCGCCGAAACCATCGCCGAGGCCAAGGTCCTGCACGAGATGGTCGACCGCGAGAACGTGCTGATCAAGATCCCGGCAACCGTCGAGGGCCTCGAGGCCATCGCCGAGACGCTGGCCGCCGGCATCTCCGTGAACGTCACCCTGATCTTCTCGCTGGAGCGCTACCGCGCTGTCATCAACGCGTTCCTCACCGGGCTCGAGGCGGCCAAGGCCAACGGCCACGACCTGGCCAAGCTGCACTCGGTGGCTTCCTTCTTCGTCTCCCGCGTGGATTCCGAGGTCGATGCCCGGCTCAACGCCATCGGCACCGACGAGGCACTGGCCCTGCGCGGCAAGGCCGGTCTCGCCAACGCCCGCCTGGCCTACCAGGTCTACGAGGAGTCCTTCACCTCCGAGCGCTGGAACCTCTTGGCCGCTTCCGGCGCCAACGCGCAGCGCCCGCTGTGGGCCTCCACCGGCGTGAAGGACCCGGCCCTGCCGGACACCCTCTACGTCACCGAGCTGTGCGCCCCGAACACCGTGAACACCATGCCGGAAAAGACCCTCGAGGCCACCGCTGACCATGCGGAAATCACCGGCGACGCCGTCACCGGCAGCTACGCCGAGGCCAATGCCGTGCTCGACGCGCTCGCTGCCCTGGGCGTGAGCTACAACGACGTCGTCGAGAAGCTCGAGGTCGAGGGCCTTGAGAAGTTCGAGGCAGCCTGGAACGAGCTGCTGACCGACCTCGATGCATCGCTCAAGAACGTGAACGTGAAATGAGCTCCCTCGGGTTCATAGCCACGGGGGCCGCGCAGGCGGCCATCGAGGCGCATGTGCCGTCCCTGGTCGCCGATCAGGTCGCCAGCCGCATCGCCGCCAAGGACACCACGGTGTGGGTCGAATCGGCCCGCGCCGAGGCATCCGTCCGCCTGGGCTGGGTCGACGCCCCTGAGCTCTCCCGCGCCCTGGTGCCGGGCATCCTGGCGCTGCGCGACGAACTGCGTGCCGAGGGCGTGAACCGCATCGTGCTCGCCGGCATGGGCGGGTCCTCCCTGGCGCCCGAGGTCATTTGCGCGACCAACGACGTCGAACTGGTCGTCTGCGACTCGACCGACCCGGAAATGGTCGCCGGCATCCTCGCGGACCGCCTGGCCACCACCGCCCTGGTGGTCGCCTCCAAGTCCGGCTCCACGGTGGAGACGGACTCGCAGCGCCGGGTCTTCGAGCAGGCGTTCAACGACGCCGGCCTCGATGCGGCA
This sequence comes from Paeniglutamicibacter sp., assembly GCF_046714615.1. Lineage (NCBI taxonomy): Bacteria > Bacillati > Actinomycetota > Actinomycetes > Micrococcales > Micrococcaceae > Paeniglutamicibacter > Paeniglutamicibacter sp. The sequence goes on along the minus strand of NZ_JBKKAP010000106.1, from coordinate 1,206 downwards.
TCGCGCATCATCGTGGTCACCGACCCGGGCTCGCCCATGGACGCCGCCAGCCGCGCGGCAGGCTACCGCGCCGTGTTCAACGCAGACCCGACCGTGGGCGGGCGCTATTCGGCCCTGACCGCCTTCGGGCTGGTCCCCGCCGGCCTGGCGGGCGTGGACATCGAGGAGTTGCTGGACGAGGCGGCGGACGCCGCCGAGTTCCTGGCCGAGGACGACGAGGACAACATCGCCCTGGCCCTGGGTGCCGCGCTGGCGGGCACGTCGCCGCTGCGCGACAAGCTCATCTTCGCCGACGAGGGCTCGGGACTTGCGGGCTTCGCCGACTGGGCCGAGCAGCTCATCGCCGAATCCACCGGCAAGCAGGAGACAGGCGTGCTGCCGGTCGTCGTGGAGGACCGGGCTCCGGAGACGCGAAGCGGATCTGCAGACTTCCTGCAGATCCGCCTGGTCGCCGACACCGGCCTTCTCACCGACGACGACATCGATGCCGACACCGCCTCGGTCGCGCTCTCCGGCGCCCTGGGCGCGCAGCTGCTGCTCTGGGAGTACGCGTCGGCGATTGCCGGGCGGTTGCTGGGCATCGACCCGTTCGACCAGCCGGATGTGGAGGCCGCGAAGGTCGCCGCCCGCTCGCTCCTGGACGGCACCCCGGAACCCGTTCCGGCGGCCTTCCTCGACGGCGCCATCGAGGTCCGCGGTTCCGCGGGGTTGCTCGACGGCGTCGATTCGCTCGCCGGCGCGCTGGCGGCGCTCGTTGCTGCAATTCCTGCCAACGGCTACCTCGGCATCCAGGCCTACCTGGACCGCCGGGCGGACACCGAGCTGGAGTCCATCCGTCCGGTGCTTGCCGGCGTGGCCAACCGCCCCGTGACCTTCGGGTGGGGACCGCGCTTCCTGCACTCCACCGGGCAGTTCCACAAGGGCGGGCCGCGCGTGGGCGCCTACCTGCAGCTCACCGCCGATTCCTCGATGGACCTGTCCATCCCGGAGCGGGCGTTCACCTTCGGCGAGCTGATAGCCGCGCAGGCCAGCGGCGACGCGCAGGTGCTTGCCGACCTGGGCCGCCCGGTGCTGCGCCTGCACCTGGTGGACAAGGAAGCCGGCATCCGGCAATTGGATAGGCTGGTGCGGGAGATGGCCCAGGCCTGATCCCACCAGCTCGGCCCCCCGGGGGGGGGGGGGGGGGGGGGGGGGGGGGGGCCGCGC
>NZ_JBKKAP010000105.1:0-80297 GCF_046714615.1 Paeniglutamicibacter sp. | reverse complement strand
ATGGCGGCACGACGGGCGAAGACGTACACGCTAAGCCCTAAGAGCACCACGCCACCCTTCGTGGCGGTCGACCGCGCAGTTAGCCTATCAAGGTGCAATTCGTTGGGGCCCTCGTTTCCCCTTCCGTTCCAGGGGAAACGAGGGCCACAGCTGCTTAAGCCGTCGACCCGCACTGCGGCCGCCGGACCGGCTCATTGGGTTGGCACAGCAACAGCGGACATAATGGGTCAGGTGAACAATGCGCAGTTTTCCGCCCCCCGCCCGGCCACGGCTTTCACCGCTCCGCTTCCCGGCACCATCCGCCGCGTCACGCTGATCGGCTCCACCGGGTCCATCGGCACCCAGGGCCTTGAGGTCATCGCCGCGGCGCCCGACCGCTTTGCCGTTGCCGCGCTTTCGGGCGGCCACAACCTGGGCCTGCTGGCCTCCCAAGCAGTGGCGTCAGGGGCAGCTGCAGTGGGCTGCGCCCACCCGGATATCGACGCGCTGGCCGCCGCCCTTGCAGCCGCCAAGGACGCGGCCGGGGCGCACGACTACGACCCGCAACTCTTCGCCGGGCCCGACGCGGCAACGCAGATTGCCTCCTTCCCGGACGCCGACGTGGTGCTCAACGGGATCACCGGCTCCATCGGACTGGCCCCCACGCTCGCGGCACTGAACGCAGGCCACCTGCTGGCCCTGGCCAACAAGGAGTCGCTGATCGTCGGGGGACAGCTGGTCAAGAACGCGGCGGCCCCCGGCCAGCTGGTCCCCGTGGACTCCGAGCATTCGGCCCTCGCCCAGGCGCTGCGCGCCGGCACCCCGGAGGAAGTACACAAGCTCATCGTCACCGCCTCCGGCGGACCTTTCCGCGGACTCGGGCGCGAGCAGCTGCGCGACGTCACCCCCGCCCAGGCACTGGCCCACCCGACCTGGGACATGGGCAAGGTCGTGACCACCAACTCGGCCACCATGGTCAACAAGGCCCTCGAAGTCATCGAGGCGCACCTGCTCTTCGACGTGCCGCTGGATCGCATCGAGGCGGTGGTGCACCCCCAATCCATCGTGCACTCCATGGTCGAATTCATCGACGGATCCACTATCGCCCAGGCCTCCCCGCCGGACATGGCCCTGCCCATCGCGCTGGGCATCGGATGGCCGGCCCGGGTACCCGGCGCCACCGCTCCGTGCGACTGGTCCACCGCGTCCTCCTGGACCTTCGAGCCGCTGGACGCGACGGCGTTCCCTGCAATCGAGCTGGCCAAGGCCGCCGCCGCCGCCTCGCCCACGCACATGGCCGTGTACAACGCCGTGAACGAGGAAGCCGTCGAGGCGTTCCACGCCGGGGCCATCCGCTTCACCGACATCGTCGAAACCGTCGAAGCGATCCTGCAGGGCTACGACCCCGAGCCCGGCACCCTTGACCTGGCTGCCGTCCTTGCCGCCGAGACCTGGGCACGAACCGAAGCCGCCAAGCGTTTGGAAACATTGTGAGCATCCTCCTTTTCATCCTCGGCGTCCTGATCATGGTCGTCGCCGTCGGCGCCTCCATCGGCCTGCACGAGGTCGGGCACCTGATCCCGGCCAAGCGCTTCGGCGTGCGCGTGCCCCAATACATGATCGGCTTCGGCAAGACGCTGTGGTCCTTCAAGCGCGGGGACACCGAATACGGGTTCAAGGCCATCCCCCTGGGCGGCTACATCTCCATGATCGGGATGTACCCGCCGGCCAGGAACAAGGGGCTCGTCGGCGCCACCGACGCCCCGATCCTGCGCAAGTCCTCCACCGGCATGTTCCAGCAGATGGCCGACGAGGCCAGGCACGCGGCGGCGGAGCAGCTGCAGCCAGGGGACGAGAACCGCCTGTTCTACAAGCTCCCGGTCTACAAGCGCGTCATCATCATGCTCGGCGGGCCGGTGATGAACCTGCTTATCGGCGTGGTCATGATCGGCATCGTCACCGTCGGCTTCGGGATGCCCGCGCAGACCAGCACCGTCGACGAGGTCTACCAGTGCGTGGTGCCGCTCGGCGAGGAATCCTCGCGCGACTCCTCGGTGAACAACGGCTGCCTGCCCTCCGACGCACCCGGCCCGGCCTACGCGGCGGGCCTGCGCCCGGGGGATGTCATCACCTCCTTTGACGGCGCCGAAGTGGGCACCACCGACTGGGTGGGCCTGACCCAGGCGATCCGCGGCCACGCCGGCGAATCGGTCCCGCTGGTCTACGAGCGCGACGGCGTGGAGCATTCCACCACCATCACCCCCTACAAGACCGAACGCCCGGTGATCAACGACGAGGGCCAGGTTGTCACCGACGCCTCGGGCGCCCCGCAAACCGTGGAGGTCGGATTCATTGGCATGGGCTCGGATGTGCGCAACATCCAGCAGCCGGTATCCGCTGTCCTGCCGGCCGTGGGCCAGCAGATCGCCGGGGTCTCGGCCGTGGTGCTCGACCTGCCCGCACGCGTTGCCGCGGTGGGCAAGGCAGCGTTCTCCGACACGCCGCGGGACCCCAACGGGCCGATCTCCGTGGTGGGCGTGGGACGCATTGCCGGGGAAATCAGCGCCATGGAACAGATCGGGGTCGCCGACAAGGCCGCCAGCCTGATCTCGCTGATCGGCGGGCTGAACATCGCCCTGTTCGTCTTCAACCTGATCCCGCTGCTGCCGCTGGATGGCGGGCACATCATTGGCGCGCTCTTCGAGTCCGTGCGCCGCCTCTTCGCCAAGCTCTTCCGCCGCCCGGATCCCGGGCCGGTGGACATCGCCAAGATGCTGCCGCTGACCTATGTGGTCGCCGTGGGCATGATGATCATGGGCGCGGTGCTGATCTACGCCGACATCGTCAAGCCGGTTTCCATCTTCGGCTGATGCCCACGGACTCGGCGCGGCCCTTGCCCTCATCCCACCACGGGATGCGCGCAGGGGCCGTTTGCGTTGGTCGAGCCCCAGCCGCCGGTAGGCATGGGAGCATCCCAGATTGCGCGGTCGTCATCGTGATCGAAGCTTGTTGGCCCAGCCATGGAGCAACTCCTCGAGGAAACGGATGCCTGCAGAGCGTTCCCTGGTGGACAGGGAATTCATCAGGTCGACGGCCACAGCGGCCAAGGGGGTCCGGCCTGAGCTGAATGGTTCGGTCAGGGGGGCATCACGGATCACCACGTTTCCTGTTGGGTCCTTGACCATGCCGAGCGCGGTGGCAAACTTCTCGCCATCGCCGACCATTACATAGCCCTCGGCAGACCCACAGCCGCCGGACAATCCAAAGCGCGCAGCCGTTGTCTCGTTTTGCATCGCTGAGCCTACGGGCGGAGCCGGTCCACGGTCGGCCTGTCCGAAGCATATTGAGCACGGCGACAGTGCTGACACCAGCCGCGCGGCGACTTCCTTCGTCGCACTCGAGTTCGTACACAATGGTTCTCATAAAAGAACCATTGTGTATATCGACTTCGTGTGACCGCGGGCCTCGGTCTTCGGCCGTGGCCCGAACAATACCCGGGGTCGTTCGTTCGTACCAGTTCCCGTTGCAGCGATCCACTTCAAGTAGCCAAGTATTCGGCGTCATTCATGGCTTCGGTGCGGAACTGTCCGCCGTCTTCCCGAGTCAGCGGTGACAGCCACCTCGATGCGTCCAGGTGGAATACGAGGCGGTAGCGATGGTCAGAAGCCGTCGTGGAGGATTTCGTCGGATGCCCGGCGGCCGGATCGGATGGCACCGTCCATATAGCCATTCCAAATTGGGGAGGTCTCCGCGCCGGCCCAGTGGATGCGGCCAACGGGAGCTGCGAGGGCTTTTCCATACTGCGTCCATGCGCCGGCGCCAAGGCGGCCGCCGTAGCAGCCCCGGGTGAATTCCTCGGCCGTCCAGTCCTGCTCCACGATGTCGAACGGCTCTGCCGCCTTCGGCCCGAAGTACTTCACCAGGGCCTCGATGACGAGCCCGCGGCGTTCCTCCGTGCTCATCAAGCTGGCGGTGCGGGCGTGGGAGCCCTCAAGGAAGCCGACCAACACTCCGCAGGAAGCGTCCTTTGGGCTGTTGTCCAAGACGACGTTGAACGCATCGTCGAAACTCAATACCGAGCCGTTGAGTCCGTCCTCGCGCCAGAAGGGCGTGTCGTAACCGACCTGGACCTTGATGACGGCCCCGGCCGGCATCTGCTGCGTGAGTGCGTCGCGCAGCGGTGGCAGGGGCGGGACGTAGCGCAAACGTCCGGCCAACGTTTGCGGTACGGCGACGATGACGTGCTCGGCCGTGATGCTACCTCCCTCGTACTCGACGACGACGCCGGTCCCGTCCTGGCGGATGGTCCGGACCACGCTATTGAGCCGGACCGAGTCGCCCAGGGCGGCGGACATCCGCTCGGAGATTTGGTGGGTTCCGCCAACGACGCGCGTCTCTTGGGCGCCTCCGGTGGTGTTCATCAGTGAATCCAGGCTGGTGCCGGATTTGACGTAGAAAAGAAAGTGCAGGAGCGAAAGCTCGGGGGACTCGGCGGAGAACAGTGCCGGGACGAGAATCCGGAAGAAGCGACGAGCGAGGCTGTCTTCCGTGTTGGCGACAAGCCACGATTCAAGGGTCTGCCGGTCCAGGTCCTGGGCATCCGCGGTTTCCCAGGGTTCTTCAAGATCCACCGTGGTGGCCAGGGCCTCCAGCTCGTCCCAGAGGCGGCCAACCTCCAAGGCCGACTCGGGCGGAAGTCCGAACGCATTATCCGCGTAGCGCACGACGTTTCCGTCGAACACTGTCAGGGCTTCGCCCTCGTCGAAGCTGGGGAAGGTCTCCAACTCCAGTTCCTTGATGAGCCCAAGGACCACATCCTGTGTCGGACCGACCCATTGGCCGCCCATCTCCACCGGCACGCCGTTGCTGAGAAATCCTCCCATGTTGCGGCCCGCCACCCGGTCACGGGCCTCAAGCACAACAGCGGTCTTGCCTGCGGCTACCAGCTTTCGGGCTGCGCTCAGGCCGGCCAGACCCGCACCCACGACAACTACGTCGACATCAAACATCTCAAGATCCTCCAGGTAATTGGTTCAGTTTGCGGGCATGCCGTAGTGGTCTGCGATTAGTTCCACGGTCCGTGCCTGGGCACGGCGCGAATGTCCCTGAACAACCAACATAACCTCGTCGACACCGGTTTGGGCCTGAAGCTCCTCCAAGCCGCCTGCCACCTCGGCGGCGGTTCCATGAATAGTCCGATCGGTATATTCCTCAATAACCTGTCGCTCATGAGTGTTTGCATCAAAGGCCTCCACTTCCTCGGGAGGAAGCAGGGAGAAGGACTTGCCCTGGAACATTCTCAGCATTGCCATGGCCCCTGACGCCGCCTGACGCCGCGCCTCGACCCGGTCATCGTCAGCGACAACCCCCACGCTAACCAGGCTGTACGGCTCGTCCAGGAAGTTCGAAGGGCGGAAGTTTTCGCGGTAGATCCGCATGGCAGTCAGGACGTCGGCGCTGCCAAACTGCAGCGCGAAGGCGTACGGTCGACCGAGCCGTGCGGCCAGCTGTGCGGAGTAGACCGAGGAGCCCAGAATCCAGATATCGGCGCTGGTCTCCGGTTGCGGGACCCGGTTCTGCTCGGCCTGCCAGGGACCCGGCACGGCCGGAACATCCCGGTAGGGGTGGTCGTCCGGGAAATTGTTTCCCAGGAATCCCAGTAGTTCTGCGACTTGCTCGGGAAAGTCATCGTTCACCGTGTGGCGACGGCGCAGGGCCGAAGCGGTTGCTCCGTCGGTGCCCGGAGCCCGCCCCAGACCGAGATCGATCCGCCCCGGGGCCAGCGCGTCGAGCATGCCGATTTGCTCGGCGACCACCAGTGGCACGTGGTTGGGCAGCATGATCCCGCCGGCGCCGAGCCTGATGCGCTTGGTTTCACCGGTGAGCCTCGCCATCATGAGTTGCGGCGATGGGATCGATGCGCCTGGCATGGCGTGGTGTTCGGACATCCAGAATCGCTGGTACCCGCGCCGGTCGGCCAGCTGCGCCAGCGAGATGACTTCATCGTAGGATTCCTGGGCTGAAACGCCGACTCCGGTGAGAGCGTTGTCGAGCACCGACAGGACGAAGGGTGCGGTGCCGGAAGGGCGTGGAAGATTCATGGACTACCTCACTTGTCACGGGATAGTGGTGTTTTTGCCGTTATATTCCACTGTAGGGGTTTATCACGGCAAAGCGCAACTGATACCGTGAGTACTATGACAAAGGTCGCCTTACCCCCCGCTCCCGGAACCGCCGAGCATTTGTGCCTGGCGTTGGCCAACAGCATCGTCATGCTCCCGGGCGGGCAACGGGCCGATGAACTGAACACCCCGGGGAACGCCACCGCATGGCTCATCAGCCACGATCTCGCGCCAGAAGGAACCGGCCTGCTGGCCTACTGCCAACTTCAGCTCACGGACCTGAGGGAGAACCTCCGGAGGGTGCTGGAGTCGCGGGCCGAAGGCGTTTCGCCGAGTGCCGGGGCTTTGGGCGCCATCAATCGTGCCCTCACGGCAGTGCCCAGCGCCGCGTTGTTGCAATACGACCCCGACGAAGGGCTGCTCCGGGTTCCGAGCCATCCCACGACCCAGCTCGTCGATCACGCCATGGCCCAAATCGCCGAGGATGCCGCCGCCTTGCTGACAGGCCCGGATGCACACCGCATTGCGCACTGCGCATCGGCACCGTGTGATCGGTTCATGGTTCGAACGCACGCTAGGCGGCAGTGGTGCTCAGAACGCTGCGGTGCCAGGCAGCGGGCCAATCGTGCCTACGCCCGCAAACTGGATAATGCTCCCGCCGGATGACCGGAGTGGTTCCAGGTCGAATACCGGGTAGGCGGCGACGGGAATCCGTCACCTAGCCTCGGGCGAAGCGGGTCCGGTATGAGGTCGGGGTCGTGGCGTAGGCCGCGACGAAGTTCTGCCGAAATGTCACAGGACTGCCGAAACCGCAGGACTCTGCAATGCGGGCAATGCTCCAACTCGTGGTTTCCAACAGCTGCCGCGCGTCGTCGAGCCGCCGCCCGAGCACCCAACGCGCAGGGGAAAGGCCGGTGACCTCCTTGAATCTGCGGGTGAAATTCCGTTTGCTCATGGTGGCATGGGCCGCCATGGCCTCCACCTCAAGGTCTTGGTCCAGGTTCGCCAATGCCCACTGAATCGTCCTGCCCAGCGGCCCGTCCAACTCCGGGTCAGGCAACGGCCGGGCAATATACTGCGCCTGGTCTCCTTCGCGGTGCGGAGCGATGACGATGCGGCGCGCCACGGCTGCCGCGGTCGCCGCACCCAGGTGCCTGCGCACGATGTGCAGGCAGGCATCCAGGGCAGAAGCGGTCCCGGCAGAGGTGAGCACGTCGCCGTGGTCGATATAGAGCGCGGACTCGTCGAACGACACGGCATGCGACTTGGCGGCCATGGCCTTGACGGCCTCCCAGTGCGTCACCGCCGTACGGCCGTCAAGCACGCCGCTGCATGCCACCGGATATGCGCCCAGGCACAGGCCGGCGATGGCGGCTCCGCGTTCGTGGGAATCCCGTACCAGTCGAAGCAGGTCCTCGGACGGTACCGGTAGGTGGGACAGCCAGGACGGGAACACCACGAGGTCGGCATCGCGAACAATGTCAGGACCGGAAGTCTCCCCAATCACGTACCCTTCGGCACTGCGCACCGGCTGGCCAGCTTCGGTGAAAACCCTCGCTTCCCAGTCATCGGCGAGGCGTAGCCGACCCACTTCGCCGAATACGAGCAGCGGCGCTGCCAAATGGAACATGGGCATTCCGTCGAAGGCGTGAATGGCGATCTTCATGTTGGCCCATTTCCATCGAAAGAGTGCATATATGCCGCTCACGGTACCAGAGCTGGCGTTGCCAAGATGGAACCAGCACACAAGATCACCAAGGAAATGGAGCCCGCCATGGCTGAATTGCGCCGAGCACTTGTCATCGTCGATGTACAGAACGATTACTTTGCAGAAGGAGGACCGCTGGAGATCCAGTACCCGGACCGCAACGAATCGTTGGCCAACATCACTAGCGCCATCGAACTTGCAGAAAAGCAGGGAATGCCGATTGCCGTCGTGCAGCACCAGTACCCGGCCGGCGCGCCGGTGTTCGCCGAGGGGTCCGAAGGCTGGAAGCTGCACCCGGAGATTTCCTCTCGCCGCAAGGAATCGTGGAAGCACATCGTCAAGAGCTATGCCAGTGTCTTCGCCGGCACCGACTTCGAGGCCTGGCTGCGGGAAAACGACGTTGATGCGATCACCGTGGTCGGCTACATGACCAACAACTGCGACCTGGCCACCGCGGCGGCAGCAGAACCGCTGGGTTTCGGGGTTGAAGTGCTCTCCGACGCCAGCGGCGCGATCCACTTGGCGAACGAGCTGGGCCAGGTCGACGCGCAGCAGCTGCATGAGACCCTGATGGTCCTCCTGCACTCCAACTTTGCCACAGTTGCCAGCACGAACGACTGGGCACGGGCCGTCGCGGCCGGCACCGCGCTGCCCAAGGGCGACCTGGGTTCATCCGCTGTCCAGGGACGGGCGATCTTCGCGCCGGTCGCCTGATCCATTCGATGCCCTTGATCTGAGACTCGGGGCTGTACCCGAATATCCCGGAGACGGCCCCGAGGAACCGCCTTCAACGTGTTTGAGGAAGGCCGCGACTACTGTTTCGAGCAGGAGCGCTACCGCATCTTCATCGAAAAACAGTTCAGTCGATGCCCACCGCTCTATAGCAGGGTCGGATTCGCCCACGAATACCGCCGGCTCGTCCAGGAAGAACTCCACTTTGTCTTGCAGCGAAGATGGCGCGCACTGGGCCAAACCCAGTATCCCGAGGACTTCACGGCTGCCCAAGCCATCATGGCCTCCGGACGATCAGAAACCGCATGATTGCGTCGGCATTCTCGGTAGGCTCGGATTACCGAGTCGTCGCGCTTCTTGCTTCCGAAGCATCGGCCGTTGGAACGGTCATGAGGCGATTGCCTGCGTTCATTTGCGATTCCCACCCATTAGGCTGTTGCCCATGAGTGTTTTCGCAGTTGAATATGTGTACGCCGCCGATTCCGATGCCATCCGAGATGAGCACCGCCCCGGTCACCGCGAGTTCCTGTCCGGATTGGCCGGCGACATCTCGATGGTCGCCTCCGGCCCCTACGTGGATGGTTCCGGTGCCCTGTTGCTGATGTCCGCACCCAGCCAGGCCGCACTGGCCGAAACCCTGAGGAATGACCCGTTCGCGATCTGCGGTTCCATTGCCGCCCTGCGGATCACCGAATGGAGCCCGGTCACGGGTGAGCTCAGTCACCATGCCTAGCTAGCTTTCCCGCGTGATCACGGCACTTTGCCGCCGTGCGCGCGCGTCCGGCTTCGCCCTGCGAGATTACGGCCCCCCGGGCCGGGCCGCGGGGGGATAATGGAAAAACTTCCATTCTCAACACCTCGGAGGAAATCTTGACCTCGATCCCGGTCAGCCTCGGCATGCCATCGACGCCACCCCCGGTCCTCGCACCGCGACGCAAGACCCGACAGATCAAGGTCGGCTCCGTCGGCGTCGGTTCCGACAGCCCGGTCAGCATCCAGTCGATGACCACGACGCCGACCACCGACATCAACGCCACGCTGCAGCAGATTGCCGAGCTCACGGCCACCGGCTGCGACATCGTGCGTGTTGCCTGCCCGTCGCCCGACGACGCGTTGGCGCTGCCGATCATCGCGAAGAAGTCGCAGATCCCCGTGATCGCCGACATCCACTTCCAGCCGAAGTACGTCTTCGCCGCCATCGATGCAGGGTGCGCCGCGGTCCGCGTGAACCCGGGCAACATCCGCAAGTTCGACGACCAGGTCAAGCAGATTGCCGCCGCCGCCAAGGCCGCCGGCACCTCCATCCGCATCGGCGTCAACGCAGGTTCGCTGGACCCGCGCCTGCTGGAGAAGTACGGCAAGGCCACCCCGGAGGCCCTGGTCGAATCCGCCGTCTGGGAAGCCTCGCTCTTCGAGGAACACGACTTCCACGACTTCAAGATCTCGGTCAAGCACAACGACCCCGTCGTCATGGTCCGCGCCTACGAGCTGTTGGCCGAACGCGGCGACTGGCCGCTGCACCTGGGCGTCACCGAGGCGGGACCCGCCTTCCAGGGCACCATCAAGTCCGCCACGGCCTTCGGCGCGCTGCTCTCCAAGGGCATCGGCGACACCATCCGCGTTTCGCTCTCGGCCCCGCCGGTCGAAGAAGTCAAGGTCGGGGCGCAGATCCTGCAGTCGCTGAACCTGCGCCCGCGCAAGCTCGAAATCGTTTCCTGCCCGTCCTGCGGCCGCGCCCAGGTCGACGTGTACACGCTCGCCGACCAGGTCACCGCCGGGCTCGAGGGCCTGACGATTCCGCTGCGCGTCGCCGTCATGGGCTGCGTCGTCAATGGTCCGGGCGAGGCCCGCGAAGCAGACCTCGGCGTTGCCTCGGGCAACGGCAAGGGCCAGATCTTTGTGAAGGGCGAAGTCATCAAGACGGTGCCCGAAGACCAGATTGTTGAGACACTGATTGAAGAGGCGATGCGCATCGCCGAGGAAATGGGGAACGTGGATGGAGAAAATCCTGTCCAAGGTGGCCCCGTGGTTACCGTCAGCTAGACGCAACCCGGGCGCCGGAGAGTCGCTCTCCGCAGATATCCGCGTCCTTGGCGATGCGGATACCGCGGCTCTTCGCGCCCTCGTTTCCTGTGACCCGGTCGCGAACATCTTCATGGATGCGCAGCTGGCAGTCACCGGATCCGCCAAGCCCGGCCTGGGCGGCTCGCTCATCGTGGGCAGGTTCGACGGCGGCCTGCTGGTCTCGGCCTGCTGGATCGGGGCCAATATCGTCCCGATCAATGTGACAGCCGAGGATGCCGAGGAATTCGGGCACGTCGTGAAGTCGCTGAACCGGAGTTTTGCCTCCTGCTTCGGACCCGCCGATGCGGTGATGGGGATGTGGAAGGTGCTCGCCGAGGGGCCGCAGCAGGCCTTCAGCGTGCGCCCCAACCAGCCCCTGATGACGCTTTCAGGTGCTCCCGCCATCGAGCCCGACACTTCCCTCCGGGCCAGCCACGCGGGGGAGTTCGATCTGGTGCTGCCCGCCTGCGCCCTGATGTTCGAGGAGGAGCTGGGCTACTCGCCGCTGCTCAACGGGGGATCGTTCTACCGCTCCCGGGTCCGCTCGTTGATCCATTCGGGACATTCGCTGATCTCCCTCGATGCGCGCGGCGAGATCCGGTTCAAGGCCGAACTGGGCACCGTCACCACCCGGGCCACACAGATCCAGGGTGTCTGGATGAACCCCGAGCACCGCGGGAACGGGATGGCCGCAGGCTACATGGCGGCGGTCGCCGACTACGCCCTGGCCCTGGCCCCGACCACCAGCCTCTATGTCAATGACTACAACGCCCCGGCCCTTGCCACCTATCGCAAGGTCGGATTCGAAGAGGTCGGCGAATTCGCCACCATCCTCTTCTGACCCCTCCGGCGGTCGCCGGCAACCCCACCCACCACGGACACGGCGTACCCCAGAACGGGTCGCCAACCGGAAAGCCAGACCTGACGTCCCACATGCCACGGACCCACGAAACCATTCGCAAGACCCTCACCGCGCTGGGGGCCGCATGCCTGCTGCTGGCCCTCGCCGGCTGCACCGATGCCCCGGCCCCGGGACCGGCCACCCAATCCCCGAGCTCCGTCGAGGTGCCGGTCACCGCACCCGGCTCCGAAGGGTCGACCGAAGGCCCCTCGGCCTCGGCCGCCCTGGAGTACCTGGATGCCGCGGCACTGAAAAGTGCCGTGCAGCAATGGGCCAACGCGACCCCTGGAACCGTCGTCAACGACCATGAAACCCTGAGCAAGCAATTGCCGGCGGCGGAAAAGTGGCTCGAGGGCATCACCGTCGTTCCGGCCAAGTGCGGACTCTACGGGCTGGGCAGCCTCAAGGACCAGCTGGACCAGGCCGCCATGGCTGCGGCAGTCCTGCCGCAGAACGCCGGCGGGGACCTCACGGTGGCCTCCTACCGTGACCGTGCGGCCCTGGTGGCCGACGTGGCGGCCCAGCAGCACCTGGACGAATCCTGCGGCACCTACACCGTTAGCGCGGGCGCCCAAAAGATCGTTTCGAAGCTGTCGCGGCTTGAGGCCACGAGCTCCGCGCCGTACACCTCGGCCACGATGCTGGAAAGCGTGAACGGGAAGGCCAAGAGCAAGCAGGTGTCGGTTCGCGTGATCGACGGGCACCTGATGCTCACGGCAACCCGCGCCGTGAAGGACACCCCCGTAGCCGCCGCCGCCCAGGCGCTCGAGGATGCCGAGGGCATGCTGGGGATCCTGCGGACTGCACAGCCCGCGGCGACCCCCGCTCCATAGCCGCAGCAAGCCCGGCCCCGGTGTTCCCGCCCCGCCACCGGGCCGGTTTTGCGGTGCCCGGGCGGGTTGTTAAATTAGGGCCGAATATTTCCTCCCACGACTGGTTTTAATGTGTAAGGTGTTGCCCATGGCCGCAATCCACGTGGCCGTGCCGCGTTCCACTCACACGCCTTGGGGAAAAGATGAAGAAGATAGCTCTGTGGGCCCTGCCCATCGCCGCAACACTTGCCGTCGCCGGGTGTTCGGGGGCTTCGGCACCCGATGAAGCCACCCAGCCAAGCCCGACCATGGCTGTCGATGCCTCATCGAGCTCGTCCGCGCCGCCGACCGATCCCGGATCCACCGGGCCATCCGCACCCAGCGCCAGCGGAAGCGTCGAGGCCGCCTCGCAGGAAGAAAACGCCACGTCGGACAAGCAGCTCACGGCAAACGACCTGTTTGCCGTCGCGGAGGCAGTGGAGAGCAGATCTGGCACGGGTGGCACCCGGATCCTGAAGGATGCGGACCTGAGGGCAAGTTTTCAGACGGTTGAGGAAATCGTTGCGGGGATGAAGGTCAGCCCGGCCGAATGCGGTTCCTTCGCCATGGCCGGCATGAGCGAAACACTGGAGCGCGTCAATATGGCTATCGTGGTCTTGCCCGCCGAATCCAACGACCTCACCACCAGCGTGACCATGGCGTCCTACGACACCGCCGACGTCCTGGACCAGTTGCAGGCGCAAGCCAAGGAAAACACGGGCGACTGCAGCAAATTCACCTTGACCATGCAGGGACTGGAAGTCTCCGCCGTCGTCAAGAAGGTCAAGGCCAGCACCACGGCGAAAACCACGACTGCCACCGTGACCGACGTGGAAGTCATGGGCCAGAGCGTCACGACCCTGACGGTTGCCGGCTACGACGGACGGAGCAACGTCACGGTCAGCATCTCCCAGCCCAAGGACGTGGACACGGCAGTGAAGAAGGCCGAGAAATACATCGACCTCGCCCTGAAGCAGATGGCGGACAATTAGGCGGTCGCTCACCCGACGCGGCACCGGCCGGCCGGCACCCCTCGGGAGGTGCCCGCCGGCCGGTGGCGCGCTGTCCCCGATGCCAAGGGGCACCGGGTCGGCCACGTAAGATGGGACAAGTGCCTTGCGGTGCCATGCTTCCCCCACGGATCCCCGTGCGGGGGCGCCGCGGCCCGCCCTGCCCCGGCGCGGCCGCCCGATGGCCCGGCGCAGCGGCTTGGGGCGAACGCCACGGGCACCGAAGATTTGCACACCCCCACCACTATGTTGTGGTCTGGAAACAGGCCGCGGAAATGGAAAGTTAGCGTGGTCCTAAAGCTCTCCACCCTGTTCCTGCGCACGCTGCGCGAAGATCCGGTCGATGCCGAGGTCGCCAGCCACAGGCTGCTCGTCCGTGCCGGGTACATCCGCCGTGCGGCACCGGGCATCTACACCTGGCTGCCGCTGGGCCTGCGCGTGCTGAGGAAGGTGGAAAACATCGTCCGCGAGGAGATGAACGCCATCGGCGCCCAGGAAGTCCAGTTCCCGGCCTTGCTTCCGCGCGAGCCCTACGAGGCCACCGGACGCTGGACCGAGTACGGCGAGGGGCTCTTCCGCCTCAAGGACCGCAAGGACAACGACTACCTGCTGGCCCCCACCCATGAGGAGATGTTCACCCTCCTGGTCAAGGACCTCTACAGCTCCTACAAGGACCTGCCGGCCTACCTCTACCAGATCCAGAACAAGTACCGCGACGAGGCACGCCCGCGCGCCGGCCTGCTGCGCGGCCGCGAATTCATCATGAAGGACTCCTACTCCTTCAACATCGATGACGAGGGCCTGGAAGAGGCCTACCAGGCGCACCGCGCCGCCTACCTGAAGATCTTCGCCCGCCTGGGCCTCGAGGTGCTCCCGGTCTTCGCGACCGCCGGTGCCATGGGTGGCTCGAAGTCCGAGGAATTCCTGCACCCGACCCCGATCGGCGAGGACACCTTCGTGCGTTCCTCCGGTGGTTACGCGGCCAACGTCGAGGCAGTGACCACGATCGTGCCCGCGGACATCGACTACACCGCTGCCCCGGCCCTCGAGGTCAAGGACACCCCGAACACCCCGACCATCGAGACCCTGGTCGCCTGCGCCAACGAGATCGCCCCGCGCGCCACAGGTGCCTGGAAGGCAAGCGACACCCTGAAGAACGTCGTGCTGTCCGCCACGCTGCCCACCGGCGAACGCCAGGTCATCGCCATAGGCCTGCCCGGGGACCGCAACGTCGACCTCAAGCGCGTCGAGGCCAACATCTCGGCACACCTGGGCACCGGTGGCGAGGTCGAGCTCGAGGCAGCAACCGAGGACGACCTGAAGAAGCACCCGACGCTCATCAAGGGCTACATCGGCCCGGGCAACGGTCTTCAGAACGCGGTGCTCGGCACCGAGTCCGCCTCCAAGATCCTGTACCTGGTCGACCCGCGCGTGGTCTCCGGCACCTCCTGGGTGACCGGCGCCAACGAGGACGGCAAGCACGTCTTCGGCCTGGTCGCAGGGCGCGACTTCACCTGGGACGGCACCATCGAGTGCGTCGAGGTGCGCGCGGGCGACCCGGCACCGGACGGCTCCGGCCCGCTGGCCACCGCCCGTGGCATCGAGATGGGCCACATCTTCCAGCTCGGCCGCAAGTACGCCGAGGCGCTGGACCTGAAGGTGCTGGACCAGAACGGCAAGCTCAAGGTCGTCACCATGGGCTCCTACGGCGTGGGCGTCACCCGCGCGGTGGCGGCCCTGGCCGAGTCCTACCACGACGAGAACGGCCTGGTTTGGCCGCGCCACGTGGCCCCTGCCGACGTGCACCTTGTGGTCACCGGCAAGCAGGTCGAGCTCTTCGAGGCCGCACAGAAGATCGCCGACGAGCTGGACGCCGCCGGCGTCGAGGTCATCTACGATGACCGCCCGAAGGTCTCCGCCGGCGTGAAGTTCTCCGACGCCGAGCTCATCGGCGTGCCGACCATCGTGGTCATCGGCCGCGGCCTGGCCGACGGTGTGGTCGAGGTCAAGGACCGTGCCTCGGGGACGCGCACCGACGTTGCCGTTGACGAGGTCGTCGCGCAGCTGATCGCACTGGCCAAGGCCTAGGCATGATCGAGGCGGCGGCGCTGCTTGATGGTTCCGGGCTCCAGGGAATGGAGCCCGGAACCATCGCGCTGATCGTTTTGGCAGGCTTCGCCGCCGGCTGGGTCGACGCGGTGGTAGGCGGCGGGGGACTGCTCCAGCTCCCCGCCCTGCTGCTGGTGCCAGGCATCTCCCCGGTGCAGGCCCTTGCCACCAACAAGCTGGGCTCCGTCTTCGGCACCACCACCAGTGCGGTGACCTACTACCGCCGTGCCCACCCGGATTTGAGGACAGCCATCCCGATGGCGATGGTGGCCCTCGCAGGTTCCTTCGGCGGCGCGATCCTGGCGACGCTGCTGCCCTCGGAGGTCATCAAGCCGGTCATCATTGCCGCGCTGGTTGCCGTGGGTTTGTTCACGGTCTTCCGGCCCACCGCCGGGGAGCTGACTGACCTGCGTTATTCCGGTTCCCGGCACTACGCGGTGGCGGGCGTGATCGGGCTGGTGATTGGCGGCTACGACGGGATGATTGGCCCGGGCACCGGATCGTTCCTGATCATCGCCATGGTCGCCCTCATGGGCTACAACTTCCTGGTCGCCAGCGCCAAGGCCAAGATCGTGAACATGGCCACCAACCTCGGCGCGCTGGCATTCTTCCTGCCCTCGGGGCACCTGCTCTGGGGGATCGGTTTGGTGCTGGGCGCGGCGAACATGGCCGGCGGCTACCTGGGCGCGCGCATGGCGGTTTCCAAGGGCAGCAAGTTCATCCGCATCGTCTTCCTCACGGTGGTCGGCGCGCTGATCCTCAAGCTCGGCTACGACGTGCTGTTCCCGGCTTCCGAATAGGCCGGAAAACACCCAAAGGTGCGGCTCCCCAGTCATCAAACCCGCGTACCGGTTCGATGGCCGGGGAGCCGTTCTTCGTAGAAAGGGCTTCGCCGCAGCTAGCGCGTCGGCTTGAGCACCATGGCCGATCCGCCGCCGCGGCGCGTCGGCTCGGCAGCCGCGGTCATTGTTCCGTCGGCGGCGAACTCGATGGCCTCGAGCGCGCCAATCTCCGCCTGCGGGGTGAACGAATCGCCGGAAGCGACGAATTCATGGCCGAGGGCCTCCAGCGCCGCTGCCTGGGAATCGATGAACTCCGGTTCGGCCGTGACCTTGGCCGTGTTGCGCTGCGAGGCGCGCGGTGCGGCGATCGCCTCGGGCAGGCTCATGCCCAGGTCCACGCGGTTGACCAGGGTCTGCAGCACGGTCGTGATGATGGTCGAACCGCCCGGGGAGCCCAAGGCCAGCAGCGGCTTGCCGTCGGAGAGCACGATGGTCGGGGACATCGAGGAACGCGGACGCTTGCCCGGATCGATCCGGTTGGGGTCGGTCGGGTTGTAGACGGTGGAGAAATCGGTCAGCTCGTTGTTCAGCAGGAAGCCGCGTCCCGGAACGACGATTCCCGAACCGCCGGTCTGCTCGATGGTCAGCGTGTAGGAGACCACATTGCCCTGCGCATCGGCCACGGACAGGTGGGTCGTGGAGTAGTTCTCGGTGTCGGTCTCCTCCGCCGGTGCGGCGGTGGCCGCCGGGCACAGCCCGTCGTAGTCGGCGACGTCGCCGGGGGCCACGGGCTTGGTGGCAGCCTGGTCGGAATCCAGCGCGCAGGCGCGTTCGGCGCCGAACAGGGCATCGGTCAGGGTGCCGGTGGGCACGTCCACGAATGCCGGGTCGCCCACGTACTTTCCCCGGTCGGCAAAGGACAGCGCGCTGGCCTCGAGGTAGTGGTGCAGCGCGCCCGGGCCCTCCATGGCGGAAAGATCGTAGTTTCCCAGGATGTTCAGGGCCTCGCCGACGGTGGTGCCGCCGCTGCTGGAGGGAGCCATGCCGTAGACCTCCAGTCCGCGATAGTCCACCTTGGTGGGTGCCTGCCGGATGACCTCGTAGTCGGCGAGGTCCTGGGTGGAAAGGTGGCCGACCGGCACGGGAAGCTCGGTGTCCTCGGCGATCGGCGGGGCCTGGACGGCGTTCGCAATGTCCTCGGCGAGGGCCCCGTGGTACAAGGCCTGGATCCCGTCGCGGGCCAGCAGCCGGTATGTGTTGGCCAGTTCCGGGTTCTTCAGGATGCTGCCCACCTTCGGGGCATCGCCCCCGGGGAGGTAGAGCTCGGCGGTCGAATCGAACGCTGCGAAGCGCTCCTGGTTGTCCAGCGTCTGTTCGCGGAACGTCTCGTCCACCACGAAGCCGCGGGTGGCGGCCTTGATCGCCGGCTGCAGGGCCTGCCCGAGGCTGAGTGACCCCCAGTTCTCCAGGGCCTGCTGCCAGGTGGCCGCCGTGCCGGGCACGCCCACCGAGACGCCGCTGGTCACCAGCTCGGGGGTGAAGGGATAGGGTTCCCCGGTCTCGGGATCGATGAACGCGTCGTGCGGCATCGTCGCAGGAGCGGTTTCCCGTCCGTCAAGGGTGCTGACCTTTCCGGAGGCGGCGTCGTAGTAGACGAAATAGCCGCCCCCGCCAATGCCGGCGCTGTATGGCTCGGTGACGCCGAGGGTGGCAGCCGCGGCGACGGCGGCGTCCACCGCGTTGCCGCCCTTGCGCAGCACGGCGATTGCAGCCGCCGAGGCCTCGGCATCGACGGTGCTCACGGCCCCGCCGGTGCCGATGGCGACGGCCTGTTTTTCGGTTTGCCGTGGCTCGGCGGCGGCCGGAGCGGCGGTGATCGCCCCGGTGACAAGGGTGAGGGCGGCGGCGCAGGCCGAGGCATGAATGAATCTGCGTGACACAGGGATCTCCTTGTTGGCTGTGCGAGTGGGATACTGCCAACGTATTGCCCCAGCGACCTCCGCCCTGCCGTGACACGCCTCACATGGCGGGTTCTTTTGGGCGTGGATCAGCGCTCGGAGTGCGCGCCGACGGGGCCGACGCGACAGGAAATCCACGGGCTTGGGCCGCTTTCCGGGTGTCCACGAAGATCCCCAAAACGCCCGGGGAAGGAAGCTCTTGCCGCTAAAGGCCGGAAGATACGGGGGATCCGGTCACTGCACCCGTGGCCGTGGCCGCGGCCGCGCCGTCCACCAGGGTGAAGTCAGGTGCGATTCCGGTGACCTGACGGGCGTGGAGCGCCTGGGCCCAGGCTGCATCCAGGAGGTAGGCGCGGGCTTCCCCGCCTTGGGTCGCCGCGGCGTCGCGCAACAGCAGTGCCAATTGCGCTTCGCCGCTGCGTGCTGCATCCATGGGGTTCTGCACGGCGTCGGCCGGCAGCTGGTAGGCGGCCTGACGCAGGGGAGCGCAGCCGAGTTCCGCCGCAAACTGCCCCTCAACCGCATGCGCGAAATCCACCAGCAATTCGGACCTGTCCCAGGCGGCGGTGCGCAGCCCGGCACTGGTTCGCGCCCCGGCAACGTCGTAGGCGTAGCCCATCCGGTAGGCGGAATCGGCGACCGCGCCCAGCAGCTGCCCGGAATCAGGTGCCTCGGATCCCGCGGGTGTGGGGGAGGGGCAGGCGGACACAGCGAACGCGGGCATCTTTGCCAGTACGGCCGGATCGGTGGTGGCTCCGCCGGCGGCGGACGCTGACCCTGGGGTGGATTTCGCAGCCGTAGCCGAAGCCGAAGCCGACGCCGCTGCAGGTTCGGCGGTGCCGCCGGGTGCTGGCAGGGCGTCGATTGCCGCCGGCGTTGCCCCCGAGGCGGAGAGCACCGTGCGGGCCTGGATCAGCAGTTCCAGGCCGGCCCCGGAGAGCCTGCGGGCCTCCTGCGCGGGCGCCCCAAGGGACTGGTTTAGCAGGGCGGTTCCGGTCTGGGCCAGGCGCAGGGAAAACTCTGCCGGGGTCAATGGCGGGACCGCGGAGGGCTCGGCGGAGGCCTCGGAGGCCACCGATGCCAGCGAGATTCCCGGTGTGAGTAATTCGACATGCTCCAACAGCATGGTGCGGGTGCCCTGCAGCGCGGCGGTCGTCTTCGCGGTGCCGGAGGCACTCGGGGTGTCGATCATGAGGGTCAGTGCAGCGAGCAGGACGGGCAGTTCCGCGGCCGGGTCCGGCGCGGCCTGAACGACCGGCTCGGTGCCAAGGATTCCCTGCCATGTAGGGGATTCGCGGTTCAGGTACACCCCGGTGCCGAGCGTTCCGGCGGCCATCGCAACCACCGCTGCCAGCGCCAGCAAGGGGCGTCTGACACCGCGGCCGCGGGGTCGGCGCGAAACACGATCACTGGGGTCCTTGGGGTGCTGATCCATCACATCGATCATCCCATGGACCCGGGCGGCGGACGGCCCGTGACCCATCGGGCAGACGGATGGCCCCAAAAGTCGCTACCCTAGGATTCACAACATCGAATAATGTGGGAGGACTTTCATGACCGGCAAGCCGGCAGACATCCAGCTCGAGGCGGCCCGCCTCACCGAACTACTGGAGCCCACCGTCGCCTCCCACCAGCTGGTGCTTGAAGAAGTCGAGGTCCGCCGTGCCGGGGACCAGCGCATCGTGCACGTGGTGGTCGACGTTACCGAGGGCACCGAGGGCATCCTGCTCGACCAGGTGGCCGAGGTCTCCCGCTCGATCTCCGAGGCCCTGGACAAGGACCCTCACGACACCTCTGACCCCTACGAGCTTGAGGTTTCCTCTCCCGGCACCTCCCGCCCGCTGACCCTGCCGCGCCACTGGCGCCGCAATGTCGGGCGCATGGTGAAGGTCAACGTAATCGGCGAGGACAACCTGCTCGGCCGCCTGACGGAGGTGGACGATGCAGGAATCACCATCGTCCCTGAACTCGCGGTGAAGAAGGGCATGAAGCCCAAGCAGGGCGAACCCCGCAACATTGAATTTGGATCGATCCGCCGCGGCAACGTCGAGGTGGAGTTTGCCCGTGCCGAAAGCGCGGACCTGGCTGAACTAGAACTTGACGACGAAGACGACGAAAACGTGGAGGCCTGAGTTGGACATTGATATGAGCGCGCTGCGCATGCTCGAAAAAGAGCGGGAAATCCCGATCGAGGTGCTCATCCCCACCATTGAGCAGGCCCTGCTCATTGCCTACCAGAAGTCCCCGGGTGCGATGCCGCAGGCACGCGCCGAGGTCGACCGCCGCAACGGCCACGTGACGATCTTCGCCACCGAGACCGAGGAAGACGGCACCGTCGTGGGCGAGTTCGACGACACCCCGACCGGCTTCGGCCGCATTGCCGCCTCCACCGCACGCCAGATCATCCTGCAGCGCCTGCGCGATGCCGAGGACGACAACGTCGTGGGCGAGTTCAAGAACAAGATCGGCGAGATCGTCTCCGGACAGATCCAGCAGGGCAACAACCCGATCATGGTCCAGGTGAACCTGGGCACCGTCGAGGCATTGCTGCCGCCGCCGGAGCAGGTGCCGGGTGAGAAGTACACCCACGGCAACCGCATCCGCTGCTACGTGGTCGATGTGAACCGCGGCCCCAAGGGCCCCGCGGTAACCCTGTCGCGCTCGCACCCGAACCTGGTGCGCCGCCTCTTCGAGCTCGAGGTCCCGGAGATCGCCGACGGCGCCGTGGAAATCGTCGCTCTGGCCCGCGAAGCCGGCCACCGCACCAAGATCGCCGTGCAGGGCAACATCCCGGGCGTCAACGCCAAGGGTGCCTGCATCGGTGAAATGGGTTCGCGCGTGCGTGCAGTGATGACCGAGCTGAACGACGAGAAGATCGACATCGTCGACTTCAACGAGGACCCGGCGAAGTTCATCGCCTCGGCCCTCTCCCCGTCCAAGGTCGTCTCGGTGACCATCACCGACGAGTCGACCCGATCGGCCCGCGTCGTGGTGCCGGACTACCAGCTCTCGCTGGCCATCGGCAAGGAAGGGCAGAACGCCCGCCTGGCCGCCAAGCTCACCGGCTGGCGCATCGACATCATTTCGGACGCGGTCGACGCCAAGTAACCGCACCCCCGTTTCAGGGCCGTCGCGCCCCGCGACCTGCCGGCACCACCTCGGTGCCGGAAGGTCGCGGGCCGGCGGCCCTTTTGCTTCCCGGATTCCGGCCCGGAGCGCCCGCACAGTGTGATCGATTCGAGTGTCCCACGGCACGCTCCACGGATTGACGAAACGCGCTAGACTTGTCTGTGGTCCACTATGCATAGTGGCAAATCAATTTCGGGAGAAGAACCAACGTGCCTTTGCAGCATCAGCCGCAGCGCACGTGTATTGGTTGCCGATCGGTGGTGGACCAGAACCAGCTGAAGCGCTGGGTACTGAAGGCGCAGGACGGAAAATTCATTCCCGTGCCCGATCCCACCCGGAGCTTCCCCGGGCGGGGTGCATGGCTGCACCCGAACCCGGAATGTGCCCAACGCGCCGTTCAACGCGGGGCATTCGCGCGGTCCTTCAGGACCAACGTGGATGTTTCCGCACTTGTGGCGGAGTCGAGGGCCAAGGACAGGACCCAACCTGGGAAACCGGCCTTTACAAACGTCCAACCTGAAAGCGGGTCAGAAATCTGATGGAAACCCGATGAGTTCCAAGCGATGAGCGCCTAACGATGACACATCGGTTAAGCGTCGCAGCGCCTGTGGCATCCGTTTTGGATGCTGGGCTAGACAGCAAACGTTGGTTCGTGCCAAAAACTTTTTAGAAGTGGTGCGGACCTTCAGACAGGAGAAATGTGGCTAAGGTCCGCGTACACGAGCTCGCCAAAGAGCTCGGAATCACTTCAAAGGATGCAGTTGCCAAACTGCAGGAAATGGGCGAATTCGTCCGTTCCGCATCCTCAACCATCGAGGCACCGGTAGTGCGCAAGTTGCGCTCCGCGTTCCCGAACGCTGCTCCGGCAGCACCCAAGGCAGCACCGGCAGCAAAGGCTCCGGCCGCAGCGCCTGCAGCCCCTGCAGCCCCGGGCGCCAGCGCCCCGAAGCCGGCCGGCGTCACGCCGACCCCGGCCCCGGCCGCCGCTGCAGCACCCGCTGCTTCCGCCCCGGAGGCTTCGGCCCCGGCAGCACCCGCAGCCTCGGCTCCGGCCGCTCCGCGTCCGGGTGTCAAGCCCGGTGCACCGCGTCCGGGCAACAACCCGTTCTCCTCCCAGCAGGGCATGCGCCCCACCGGTGAGAATGCACGTCCCGAGCGCACCGAGCGCCCCGAGCGTACGGACCGCCCCGAGCGTTCCGACCGTTCGGCAGCACCCCGTCCGGGTGGCAAGCCAGGCGCACCGCGTCCGGGCAACAACCCGTTCGCATCCCAGCAGGGCATGCGCAGCGGCGGCCCCGGCGCCGGAGGCCCCCGTCCGGGCGGTCCCCGCCCGGGTGGCCCGCGTCCCCCGGCAGGTGCCGGTGGCCCCCGCCCCGCAGCAGGTGCCGGCGGTCCCCGCCCGGCAGGTGCCGGTGGATCACGTCCGGGCGCTCCGCGTCCGGCCGGTGCTCCCGGTGCAGGCCCGCGCACCCCGGGAGGCGCTCGCGCTACTCCCGGCATGATGCCCAACCGCACCGAACGTCCGGCTCCGGCCGGCGCACGTCCGGGTGGAGCAGGCGGCCGCGGCGGTCCGGCACGTCCGGGCGGCGCTCCGGGCGGAGCCCCGGGAACTCCCGGTGCAGGTACCGGTGGCGGCGGCTACAAGGGCGGCGGCGGTCCGAACCGCGGTCGCGGTGGCACACAGGGTGCCTTCGGCAAGGGCGGTGCAGGCCGCGGCAAGCAGCGCAAGTCGAAGCGCGCCAAGCGCCAGGAACTCGAGCAGATGAGTGCTCCGAGCCTGGGCGGCGTTTCGGTGCCTCGCGGCAACGGAACCACCGAGGTTCGTTTGCGCCGTGGTGCATCGATCACCGACTTCGCCGACAAGATCAACGCCAACCCGGCAGCTCTTGTCACCGTGCTCTTCCACCTGGGAGAAATGGCAACGTCCACGCAGTCGCTGGATGAGGCCACCTTCGATGTCTTGGGCACCGAGCTCGGCTACGTCGTCACCGTCGTGTCCCCGGAGGACGAAGAGCGCGAATTGCTCGCCTCGTTCTCCATCGACTTTGACGCCGAGCTTGAGGCCGAGACCGAAGACATGCTTGAGGCACGTCCGCCGGTTGTCACCATCATGGGTCACGTTGACCACGGTAAGACCCGTCTGCTCGATGCCATCCGCAAGTCCAACGTCATTGAGGGCGAAGCAGGCGGCATCACCCAGCACATCGGTGCTTACCAGATCCACCACGTGCACGAGGAAATCGATCGCGCGATCACCTTCATTGACACCCCGGGCCACGAGGCGTTCACCGCCATGCGTGCCCGTGGCGCCAAGGTCACCGACATTGCCGTGTTGGTTGTTGCAGCGGACGACGGCGTCATGCCGCAGACCGTTGAAGCACTCAACCACGCCAAGGCCGCCGGTGTCCCGATCGTCGTGGCAGTGAACAAGGTCGACAAGGCTTCGGCCAACCCGGACAAGGTCAAGGGCCAGCTGGCCGAATACGGCCTGGTTCCGGAGGAATACGGTGGCGACACCATGTTCATCCACGTGTCCGCCTTGCAGAAGGTCGGCATCGACGAGCTGCTTGACGCGGTGCTGTTGACCGCCGATGCCGCGTTGGACATGCGTGCCAACCCGGACAAGGATGCTCGCGGTATCGCGATCGAAGCGAACCTGGACAAGGGTCGCGGCGCCGTTGCCACCGTGCTGGTTCAGTCCGGTACCTTGGCCGTCGGCGACACCATCGTTGCCGGCACCGCCCACGGTCGTGTGCGTGCCATGTTCGACGAGAACGGCGAAAACCTCGACGTTGCACTGCCCTCGCGTCCGGTTCAGGTCCTGGGCCTGTCCTCGGTGCCGCGTGCAGGTGACACCTTCCTGGTGACCGATGACGAGCGCACCGCTCGCCAGATCGCCGAGAAGCGCGAAGCCGCGGACCGCAATGCGGCCCTGGCCAAGCGTCGCAAGCGCATCACCCTGGAAGACTTCGACCAGGCTGTTGCCGACGGCAAGATCGATACCCTTAACCTCATCCTCAAGGGTGACGTTTCCGGTGCCGTGGAAGCCCTGGAAGATTCGCTGCTCAAGATCGATGTTGGAGAAGGCGTGCAGCTGCGCGTCATCCACCGCGGTGTTGGCGCCATCACCCAGAACGACGTCAACCTGGCGACCGTTGACAATGCCATCATCATTGGCTTCAACGTCAAGCCGGCCGAGCGCGTCGCCGACCTGGCCGACAAGGAGGGCGTCGACATGCGCTTCTACTCGGTCATCTACGGCGCCATCGATGACATCGAACTGGCACTCAAGGGCATGCTGAAGCCCGAGTACGAGGAGGCCCAGCTGGGCACCGCGGAGGTCCGCGAGGTCTTCCGTTCCTCGAAGTTCGGCAACATCGCCGGCTCGATCGTCCGCTCGGGTACCATCCGACGCAACTCCAAGGCACGAGTCCTCCGCGATGGCAAGGTCATCGGCGAAGGCCTCACCGTGGACTCGCTCAAGCGGTTCAAGGACGACGCCACCGAGGTCCGCACGGACTTCGAATGTGGTATCGGCCTGGGTTCGTTCAACGACGTCCAGGACGGCGACACGATCGAGACCTACGAAATGCGCGAAAAGCCGCGCGCTTAATCAATATCAAGCGCTGGTAATCGACGGTAGGGGGCCGCAACCGCTCAGGTTGCGGCTCCCCGCCGTCGAAGCGCATTAACCGGCACTTTCACGGGTGCCGAGAAAAAGGAGTGATCATGGCTGACTCAGCTCGCGCCGCTAAACTGGCCCAACGCATCAAGGTGGTTGTTGCCCAGGCCCTGGGCAAGGCCGTCAAGGACCCGCGCGTGGAGGCCATCACGGTCACCGATGCGCGCGTGACCAACGACCTGCAGCACGCAACCATCTACTACACGGTCTTCGGCGACGACGAAGCCAAGTCCGATGCGGCCGCCGCCCTGGAAAAGTCCAAGGGTGTGCTTCGCAAGGAGGTCGGCAAGAACGTGACCGTTCGCCTGACCCCGACCCTGGAATTCGTTGCCGACGAGATCCCCGTCAACGCCTCGAACCTCGAGGCGCTGCTTCGCGTCGCCAAGGCAAAGGACGCAGAGGTCGCCGCACTGGCAGCCGGCAAGAACTTCGCCGGAGACGCAGACCCGTACAAGCGCGACGAGGAAGACGAAGACGCCTAGGCGATTTCGCTTCCGCCCGCACGTCGGGCACGAGGAAACCCCGGACGGGACCCTGCTTTTGCAGGACCCCCGTCCGGGGTTTCCTCGTTTCCCAGGGAACGCAAGCGGTGCGTGCGCCTACTTGATGGTGGCGGTCACCAGCTTGCCGGACGGGGTCAGCGCCTCGGTGCTGGCTATCAACTTGTTGTTGTGGATGGCAACATCGCTGGCCATCATCGCGGGCAACACCGTCACTGCCTTGCCCTTGACGATCTTGGCGACGCCGCCGCCGAAGAGTTCGGCCACGTAGACGTTGCCCCGCTTGTCCAGGGCGATGCCCGTGGGGCCGCTGAGCCCCGTGGCGACGGTCTGGGTCTTCTTGGTGTGAAGGTTCGTCTTGTAGACCTTGCCCCTGGACAGGGACTCGCCCGGCACCCCGGGCAACACGGTGTAGTACAGCCAATTGCCCTTGACGGTGATGTCGGTGGGAACGGGCTGTGCCCAATAGGTGAGTCCGAGCATGCAGTCGGGGACCGTGATGCCCATTTCACCTGCCGCTTCCCGTACCGCCTCGGTGATGGTGACAGGTTCGGCGGGAAGCGCCTTGACGAGGGAAACCTTGCCCTGGTTGTTCACATGCAGGATCGTGTTGGCCCCCGCGTCGCCGACGTAAACGCCGTTGCGTGCCGGGAGGCTGGAGAACGGGTGCGAGTAGAGCTCGCCCATTGAACGCATCTCCGGTGCCTGCGCCAGGCAGCTGGCCGAGGCGTCCCGAACGCCGTACACTGTCTGGGCGTCGGGATCGTGTTTCTTCTCGAACTCCAGCAGGTCCGTGATGGTCCGGATCTTGCCGTTCTTGTCGATGGACTTCAGTAGCGCCGGTGTCGCCCCGCTGGGTGGTTCCTCGCCGGTGGCCCCCGCGTTTTCGAAGTAGTAGGTGGTGCCGCGGGCATGGGAGACGCCGGCGATTTCCTTGCCGGGCGCATTGACCAGCGTGGTCTTCGCGCCGGAGGGTGAGACGGAGGTGACCTTGCCGGCGAATGCCTCGGCGACGAGGATGTTGCCGTTCGGTCCGAAGGCGACCTTCAGCGGGCCGCTGAGGCCTTGCGCCAGCGTCTTGACGTTGGTGATGCCAGGTGCGGGTTGGTGGTACTTGCTGGTGGCCTGGGCCGGGGCGACGCTGAGCGTCACCGTCATGGCCGAGGCAGCGGCTACCGCCGCGAGTGCGCGAAACTTCATGCTGGGGATCCTTATCAAAAGAACTGGACGCACCGCTTCGTTGCGGCGCGTGGACTATTGAACCGGCTCGTTTTCTCCGTGCGCCATGGCCCCAAGTTGTATCGAAATGGCCGTGCCCGCCGGTTGCTGCCGCGAGGCAACAACCGGCGGTTGGCGAATGACGCCGATGAGAAATGGACGAGTGGATGCCGTATACACGGGACGAGGGTGTTGGCGCCCCAGCTACACCTTGCCCGACACACATGATCCGGCCGTGGCCAGACACCCAGAACGCTAGGCGGAGGGCACCATGAAGTCAATGCCGCACGTTGGTCTACTTTTGATGACGCCGACGGGGGTGCGTCCACCGGCAAATGCCCCTGATGGCTGGCGGCGGGATCTGGGCGGCAGGCGGCCGAGGGCGGGAACCGATGATTCGTGGATAGCTTGGCCACATTGGTCTCCGGTCCACATGCGTAGGGAAATTGCCCCCAGGGAACCGGCCTATACTGGAGGGCGTGAAAACAGCCGCGCAGAACCCCACGGAACCCATTGGCTCAGGCCTGGTCATTGTCGACAAACCGCAGGGTTGGACGAGCCATGATGTGGTTGGCCGCACACGCCGGTTGGCAGGTACCCGCAAGGTCGGACACGCGGGCACCTTGGACCCGATGGCCACCGGCGTACTGGTGCTTGGCATCAACAAGGCCACCCGCCTGCTGACCTACATCGTGGGCGCCAACAAGACCTACACCGCCACCATCCGCCTGGGGGAGTCGACGATCACCGACGACGCCGAGGGCGAGATCGTGCAAACCCGGATCGCCGCCGCCCTCACCGAGGAGGCCATCCACGCCTCCATCGCCAAGCTCACCGGACCGATCGAGCAGGTACCCTCCTCCGTCAGCGCCATCAAGGTCAATGGCGAGCGCGCCTATGCCCGGGTGCGCGCCGGGGAAGACGTGAAGCTGGCGGCACGACCCGTCACCATCCACCGCTTCGAGGTGCACGACATCCGCCGCGAACGCGGCGGCAAGGTGCTGGACATCGACGTGACGGTTGAATGCTCCTCGGGCACCTACATCCGGGCCCTGGCCCGCGACCTGGGCGAGGACCTGGCAGTGGGCGGGCACCTGACCGCGCTGCGCCGCACCGAGGTCGGGCCCTACACGCTGGACCGCGCGCGCACCCTCGAGCAGCTGGCCAAGGACTTCGAGTACCTGCCGCTGGAGAAGGCGGCCGACGCCCTGTTCCCGCGCCGGGACCTGAGCGAGCACGAGCGCTCCGAGCTCTCCTTTGGCCGGAGGATCGGCGTGAACGAGACAGAGGAGACGACCGCGGCATTTGCCCCGGACGGAACCCTGGTGGCGCTGCTGAAGAACAAGGGCGAGAATGCCAAGCCAGAACTGGTATTTGCCCCGGCTTCCTAGGAAAAGACGTGCCGGGATGAGCCGGTGACCGTGGCTTTGTGTGAACGAACAATTTCTAAGGGGTAACTTCCGCCGTGATCGTTGACGGATTCTTTATTGCCGGGACCATCCTGTGCGCCGTGGCCGTGCTGCTGGGCGTGGTGGCCACCGTCATCCGCACCTACCCGGATGACTTTGCCCTGGTGTCGGTGGCGCTGCTGGAGGTGTTCCTGGTGGTCTACGGGATCGCCGCGGCCATCCGCCAGGCCGGGGGACAGATGATCAGCGGGGAACCGTGGGAGTTCTGGGGCTACCTGCTCACCGCGCTGCTGATCCCGGCGCTGGCCTTCATCTGGGCGGTCACCGACAAGTCGCGGTACTCGAACACGGTGTTGGCGGTCTCCGGGGCGATCGTCTTTGTCATGTTGTACAGGATGGAACAAATTTGGGACGGAGTACTGCCTGCATGAGCGAGCAAGGAAAGAACACGGTGAAGCGTTCGCGCATCGCCGACGCCGCAACGCGTGGAGGTCGCAAGAAGCCCGCGCGCTCCAATGGCGGACGCAGCTCCGGTCTGGGCCGCATCATCATCGCCGTCTACGGGGTGCTGGCGCTTTCGGCCACGGTCCGTGCCGTCTACCAGATCATGCAGGAATTCTCCGCAGCGCCACTGGCCTACCTGCTCAGCGCCCTGGCCGGGCTGGTCTACATCGTGGCGACCCTCGCAATGGCCTCCAAGCGTCCCGGCAGCTGGAAGCTCTCCTGGTACGCAGTGCTCTTTGAACTCATTGGGGTTTTGGTGGTCGGGACGCTGAGCTTCGCCTTGCCGAGCCTCTTTGCCCACCCGGCGGTCTGGTCGCACTTCGGCTCCGGCTACGGCTACGTGCCGCTGGTGCTGCCGCTGATCGGACTGTGGTGGCTGGGCCGCCACCGCATGAATGACGGACAGGCGCAGCCTACGGAACCCGTGGCCTAGTTCCATACCTACGCGAGGAGCCGGATTGCCTGCACCCCTGCCCATGGGGCGGGGTGCAGGCAATCCGGCTCCGGTGTTTGTGGCCTAAGGTTACTTCTTGCCGAAGAGCCCGCCGAGGATCCCGCCAAGGTCCAGGCCACCGGCACCCTGGCCGGCTGCCGGTGTGGATCCCTGCTGCGTGCCGGCGCCGCCGAAAAGACCGCCCAGGATCCCGCCGAGGTCCAGTCCGCCGGCGCCCTGGGTTCCCGCCGCGCCCTGCCCGCCGAGCAGACCGCCCAACAGGCCGCCCAGCCCGCCCTGTGAGGAGGAAAGCTTCTTGGCCAGGAACGCCATGACGATCGGGGCCAGGATCGGCAACGCCTTCTGCACCAGCGCGCCCAGGTCCACGCCGCCGGGTGCCGCACCGCTGAGCTGGGAGGCAAGCGCCGACTGGTTATCACCCAGGGAGTGCTGCACGATCTTCTGCCCGTCCGCGGTGTCCACCGCGTCGATGTCGACCCCGCCGTCCAGGAACGTCGCGTCGTGCTGCTTAATGGCCGAGGCCAGGGCGTCCTCGCCCTCGGGGGAGGACGCGTTGTTTTGCAGGCCCGCCAGCAGCGAGGGCAGTGCGGTGGCGGCGGTGGCGCGGGCGGTCTCGGCGTCGACGCCCAGCTTCGCACCCAGCTGGTCAAGGGGGATCAGGTCAAGCAGTTCATTAAGGTCGGCCATGAGTTGCTCCTTGTGATTGGCGGGCCGGACGGAATTGCGGCCCTGCGCCCATCCTATGGCGCACGCCACCGCCATGGGCGCATGGATGGACGCAAGAATCGGCACTTGACGTATTTGTCGTCCATAATGGTTATGGCCGGTCTCAAAGCGGCCGCCCGGATGACCAGCGAAGGAGCAACGTGCACTATTGGAAAGGCCTTGAAGCCGTACCGCCCGGCATTGGCCCCTCGGTAGTGACCATCGGCAACTTCGACGGCGTCCACCGCGGACATCGCGAGGTGCTCGCCGCGGTGGTTGCCACCGCGAAGGCGCGAAACGCAAAGGCCGTTGCCATCAGCTTTGACCCGCACCCGTCGCAGGTGCACCGCCCCGATGAGGCACCTGAACTGATCATGGGACTCGAGGACCGCATCGAGACCCTCGCCGACGAGGGTCTGGACGGCCTGCTCATGATCCGCTACACCCTTGACTTCGCCCAGGCCACCGCCGAGGAATTCGTTGCCAAGGTCATTGTTGGCGCGCTGAACGCCTGCACCGTGGTGGTTGGCCACGACGTGCGCTTCGGCCGCGCGAACACCGGGGACTTCGCCGCGATGGTAGAGCTGGGCAAGCAATACGCATTCGACGTCATTGGCGTCGAGGACGTGGGCGATCACCGCCGCTGGTCATCGACCTGGGTGCGCGAGGCACTGAACCGCGGGGAAGTGGCAACCGCCGCCCAGATCCTGGGCCGTCCGCACCGGATGCGCGGCGAGGTAGTGCACGGTGCAGCACGCGGCCGCGAACTCGGATTCCCCACCGCAAACCTCGACCCCTCCGCCTCGGGCATCATCCCCGCGGACGGCGTGTACGCCGGCTGGCTGGTCGACGAAGCGCAGGTGCGCTGGCCGGCAGCCATTTCCGTGGGATCGAACCCGACCTTCGAGGGCGTCAGCCGCCAGGTCGAGGCCCACGTGATCGACCGCCCGGCCGAGGGCGTGGAGGACTTCGACCTGTACGGCCAGCAGGTCGCCGTGGAATTCGTCGAGCACCTGCGCCCCATGGTGGCCTACCGGGGCATCGAGGCCCTGATCGAACAGATGCGCGAGGACGTCGCACGCACCCGTACCGTCCTGCTTGATGCCTGATAAGGGCCCCGGGCCAACCGGGGCAACTCCGCGCCCGGTTCCCGGGCTGCCCGCACGCGCCTTCACCATGGACGCCAAGCGGCGCCGGGAGCTGGCCCGCGCGTTCAAGGCCGGGGGAGCGCACTACGACGCCGTGCGCCCGAACTACCCGGATGCGGCACTGGACTTCATGGTGCCGCCCGCCGCACGCGATGCCGTGGACGTGGGGGCCGGCACCGGGATCTTCACCGCGCAACTGCTGGGCCGCGGGCTGAAGGTCGGCGCCGTGGAACCCTCGGACGACATGCTCGCGGTGCTCCGTAGCCGCCTGCCGGAGGTCACGGCCACCGCAGGGACCGGGGAAAGCACCGGGCTCGATGAATCGAGCGCGGATGTCATCACCTACGCCCAGGCCTGGCACTGGGTCGATCCGAAGGCCGCCAGCGCCGAGGCCGCCCGCGTGCTGCGCCCGTGCGGGCAATTGTCCCTGGTCTGGAACCAGCTCGATGTCTCGGTGTCGTGGGTGCACCGCCTGGCGCGAATCATGCATGCAGGGGATGTGCACCGCCCTGACTTCGTCCCGCCCCTGGGCCCGGAGTTCCACGCGCCGGAGTCCGGGGCCTGGACCTGGGAACAACTGCTGAGCGGCGAGCAGGTCATTGAGCTGGCCAAGTCCCGCAGCTACTACCTGCGTGCAGGAGCCGCGACCCGGGCGCGGGTCGAGCACAACCTGTCCTGGTACCTATATGACCACCTGGGTCACCAGCCGCAGGAGCCTTTCGCGCTGCCGTACCTCACCCACGCCTGGCGGGCCAGGTTGCGCGCGGCGTAGCCGGTGCCTGCCCGGCCATTGGAAAGAACTTGTCGTCCAGAAGCAGCGGACACTGAGGGAGGTTCCCTGGTTGTCTTGAGGGGGGCCGGGGAAACCCGTGACTCATCGAGGGGTGCCGCGTCATCCGGCCACCGCCAAACTTCCGATCGATGACCAGGGACCGTGCCAGGACCGGGCGCGGGGAAGACGTCCGAAGCAACGGCGTCCACGCCCCGCGGCAACGCACCACCCGGAAACGGACTTCGACGTGTTTACCGCTGCCCAGGAAGCGGTCGGAACCTGCAACCGGTAGGTCTTTCTTGATTGCTTGACGGTGCGGGATTCCGTGGCCTTTTCCAAGTTGGCCGTTCTCAAGTTCTTCGACCGCTGGCCCGACTTCACCTGGAACTTCTTGCTGGTGTTGTCCGCGTTGTCGCGGCGGTCGCTCAAATGCCGTTTGAGGGAGCTGTCGCAGGAGTCAAACCCGGCGCTGGTGCCTGCGGGCTCCACCCTGGTACCGGTGAGTCCATCGGTTGGTTGATAGCGCGCAGATACCCATGGGTCGTATCTCCATGTCCGTGCCCGGAACCCCCGGAACCGTTGTCAACGCCGTCCCCTTGAGCCGGTACGTGGACGCAGGGTCATGGCGAGGGGCGCGCGTCGGGATCGTTGTGCCTTCCGCACTGGACAACGGGAAGGCATTGCTGCAGCCGATTTCCCAGGCGGTGGCCGCATATTTTCGGCCCGGATGCACCGCCGGATGCCGGGCCTGGCGACAGGGAGGTGTGATGGTGGTCTCAAACCTTCCATGTTACCGTGAGGGGACTTCGTGGTTCTGGGCCCGGTCACACTGTTTTTCTCCACGTGGGTTCGGGCATACGCACCGATTCATTCCGGCGTTCTAGCGCCGGGGGAGAAGGATCGTCATGGGCACCAGCATGAACACCGGATTGACAGACGCGTTGATCAAGACCCGAAGATTCTTCACCAACAAGGAGGTTGTGTCCCCCGACGGGCGCTCCCTGCTCAAGGTCGGCGGGCGTACCGGGGACGCGTTTTACCGCGATCGCTGGAGCCACGACAAGGTTGTCCGCTCCACCCACGGGGTGAACTGCACGGGCTCCTGCTCGTGGAACGTGTACGTCAAGGACGGCATCATCACCTGGGAAACCCAGGCCGTCGATTACCCCACCACTGGTCCCGACAAGCCCGAATACGAGCCGCGTGGCTGCCCGCGCGGCGCTTCCTTCTCCTGGTACACCTACTCGCCGACCCGGACCCGTTATCCGTACATCCGCGGGGTGTTGCTGGAGATGTACCGGGAAGCCAAATCCCGGCTGAAGGATCCTGTGCTGGCGTGGGCGGATGTCACCGAGGACCCGGAACGCGCGCAGAAGTACAAGCGGGCGCGCGGCAAGGGCGGACTGGTGCGCGCATCCTGGGACGAGGCTGTCGAGATCGTCGCCGCCGCGCATGTGCACACCATCCGCAAATGGGGGCCGGACCGGATTGCCGGATTCTCGCCGATCCCGGCAATGTCGATGGTCTCCCACGCCTCCGGGGCCCGCTTCGTGAACCTGATCGGAGGTTCGATGCTGAGCTTCTACGACTGGTACGCCGACATGCCGATCGCGTCCCCGCAGGTTTTCGGTGACCAGACCGATGTGCCCGAATCCGGGGACTGGTGGGATGCCGGCTACCTCATGATGTGGGGATCCAACGTTCCGGTGACCCGGACCCCCGACGCGCACTGGATGACCGAGGCGCGCTACCGGGGGCAAAAAGTGGTCGTGGTGTCCCCAGACTTTGCCGACAGCACCAAGTTCGCCGATGAATGGCTGGCCGCCGCACCGGGCACCGACGGCGCCTTGGCCATGGCAATGGGACATGTGATCCTCAAGGAATTCCACGTTGAGCGGCAGACCCCCTACTTCACGGGGTACATAAAGAAATATACCGACCTGCCGTTTTTGGTCACCCTGGATGAGGCGCGCGATGCGGCCGGGGAGCGCACGTTCACCGCCGGAAAATTCCTCACGGCCGAGGACCTGACCACAGAGATCGCCCATGAAGAGGAAAACGCGGCCTTCAAGGCGGTGCTCGTGGATGCGGTGACCGATCGACTCGTGGTGCCCCCGGGCACCCTGGGGCACCGCTACGGCGAAACGGGCGTGGGCAAGTGGAACCTGGATCTGGGGGACATCGACCCGAGGCTCACGCTGATCGATAATGCGGATGAAAACGTGGGCGTGGACATGCCGCGCTTTGACGCAGGCCAGGGCAACATCGGGGTCATCCGCCGCGGGGTGCCTGCGCGCCGGGTCGCCGGCAGGTTGGTGACCACCGTATTTGACTTGCTGCTGGCGCAATACGGGGTGGGGCGTCCCGGGCTTCCGGGGCAGTGGCCCACCGGCTACGACGACGCCGAGTCCCCGTACACCCCGGCCTGGCAGGAAAACATCACCGGGGTCCCGGCGGCTGCCGCCGAACGGATCGGCCGGGAGTTCGCGCAGAACGCCGAGGATTCCAAGGGCCGGTCCATGATCCTGATGGGCGCCGGAACCAACCACTGGTTCCACTCGGACACCATCTACCGCACGTTTTTGACCATGACCACTGTCACCGGATGCCAAGGGGTCAACGGTGGCGGCTGGGCACACTACGTGGGCCAGGAAAAGGTCCGTCCGCTGACCGGATACACCCAGCTGGCCAATGGCCTGGATTGGATGCGTCCTGCGCGAAACATGGTGCAGACCGCCTATTGGTACCTGCACACCGACCAGTTCCGTTACGACCAGTTCGGTGCGGACGCGCTCACCGCCCGGACCGGCAAAGGCCAGCTGGCGGGCAAAACGACCGCCGATGTCATCGCCCAGTCCGCGCGGCTGGGCTGGATGCCCTCCTATCCCACCTTTGACCGCAACCCGCTGGTGATCGGCGCCCAGGCCCGGGAAAAAGGGCAATCGGCCAAGGACTACGTGGTCGATGAGCTCAAGGCCGGACGCCTGGCCTTCGCCGCGGAGGACCCCGACGCTCCGGAGAACTTTCCCCGGGTGCTTTCGCTGTGGCGCTCGAACCTGATCGGTTCCTCGGCCAAGGGCAACGAGTACTTCCTGAATCACCTGCTGGGGGCCTCGCACACCATCACCGCGAAGGAAACCGCCGAACAGTTCCGGCCCAAGGACGTGAAATGGCACCAAAAGGCACCGATCGGCAAGCTTGATTTGCTGACTACGCTGGATTTCCGGATGACCAGTTCGACCCTGCACTCGGATATCGTGCTGCCGGCGGCGACTTGGTATGAGAAATACGATCTGTCCACCACGGACATGCACCCGTTCGTGAACTCCTTCAACCCCGCCATCTCTCCGCCCTGGCTCGCGCGCACGGACTGGGATGCGTGGCAGGAGATCTCCCGGGTCTTCAGCAAGCTGGCCGAACGCCACCTGGGCACGCAGACCGACGTGGTCGCCGCGCCGCTGACCCACGACACCCCCGACGCGATGGCGGCTCCGCACGGAAAGGTCAGGGACTGGAAATACGGGGAATGCGAGCCCGAGCCGGGCGTCACCATGCCGAAGATCATCGAGGTCGAGCGGGACTACACCGCGATCGGCGAGAAGATGCGATCGGTCGGGCCCCTGCTGGACACACTGGGAGCCACCACCAAGGGCGTCACCTATGACCTGGGCCCGGAAATCGAGGAGCTGAAAAAGAAGAACGGGGTTGTCCGAGGTGGCCTGGCCCACGGGCGCCCGGACATCCTCAAGGACTTCCAGGCCTGCGAGATGATCCTGATGCTCTCGGGCACCACCAACGGGCGCCTGGCGACCGAGGGCTTCAAGACGCTGGAGAAGCGCACCGGCACCAAGCTGCACGATTTGGCCTCGGAGCACGAGGGCAAGCGCATCACCTTTGCCGACACCCAGCGTGGGCCGGTGCCGGTGATCACCTCGCCGGAATGGTCCGGCTCCGAATCCGGGGGACGGCGGTACTCCCCGTTCACCATCAACGTCGAGCGGCTCAAGCCGTGGCACACGCTCACCGGGCGGATGCACTTCTACCTGGACCATGACTGGATGACCGAGCTGGGCGAATCCCTTCCCACCTTCCGGCCTCCCCTGGACATGACGGCGCTGTTCGACGAGCCGGCAATCGGGTCCACATCATCGGCGGGCATTACCGTGCGGTACCTGACGCCGCACAACAAATGGTCCATCCACTCCGAGTACCAGGACAACCTGCTCATGCTCTCGCTGTTCAGGGGCGGGCCGGGGATCTGGATGAGCCCGATCGATGCGGCGAAGATCGGGGTGAAGGACAACGAATGGATCGAGTCGGTCAACCGCAACGGCACCGTCACCGCCCGGGCCATCGTTTCGCACCGGATGCCCGAGGGAACCGTCTACATGTACCACTCCCAGGACCGGCTGATCGACATGCCGCTTTCGGAGACCAGCGGCCAGCGCGGAGGCAACCACAACTCGCTGACACGGCTGATGATCAAGCCCACGCACATGATCGGCGGCTATGCCCAACAGACCTACGCCTTCAACTACATGGGGCCCACGGGAAACCAACGCGACGAAGTCACCGTGATTCGGCGCCGCAGCCAGAAGGTGGAGTACTGATGCGCATCATGTCGCAGATGGCCATGGTGATGAACCTGGACAAGTGCATTGGCTGCCACACCTGTTCGGTCACCTGCAAGCAGGTCTGGAGCAACAGGTCAGGAGCCGAGCACGTCTGGTTCAACAACGTGGAGACCCGGCCCGGGCAGGGATACCCGCGCACCTACGAGGACCAGGAAAAGTGGAAGGGTGGCTGGACGCTGACCAAGCGCGGCCGGCTCAAGCTCAAGGCCGGCGGTCGGCTGAAGAACCTCATGACCATCTTCGCGGCCCCCAACCTGCCGGGCATCAAGGACTACTACGAGCCCTGGACCTACGACTACGACAACCTGACCACCGCCCCGGCCCAAAAGCACATGCCGGTGGCACGGCCCAAGTCGTTGCTCACCGGGGAGAACACCAAGATCACCTGGTCCTCGAACTGGGATGACGACCTTGCCGGGTCGACCCAGAACACGCACAACGACCCGATCCTGAAGCAGATCGGGGACAAGATCAAGTTCGAATACGAACAAACCTTCATGTTTTACCTGCCACGCATCTGCGAGCACTGCCTGAACCCCTCCTGCGTCTCCTCCTGCCCCACCGGGGCCATCTACAAGCGCGAGGAAGACGGGATCGTCCTGGTGGACCAGGACCGCTGCCGCGGCTGGCGCCAGTGTGTGGGCGGTTGCCCGTACAAGAAGATGTATTTCAACAACAAGACCGGCAAGGTCGAGAAGTGCACTTTCTGCTACCCGCGCATCGAGATCGGCCAGCCCACCATCTGCTCGGAGACCTGCGTGGGGCGCCTGCGCTACCTCGGGCTGATGCTCTACGACGCGGACAAGGTATTGGAGGCGGCATCCACCACGGACGAACACGGTCTCTACGAGGCCCAGCGCAGCGTGTTCCTGGATCCCCGGGATCCGGAGGTCATCCGCGAAGCGAGGCTGGCCGGCATTCCGGATGACTGGGTGGAAGCGGCCCAGCGCTCGCCGATCTGGGCATTGATCAACGAATACAAGGTGGCCCTGCCGCTGCACCCCGAATACCGCACCATGCCGATGGTCTGGTACATCCCCCCGCTCTCCCCGGTCGTGGATGCGGTCGGCGAGACCGGGGAAGACCCGGAGCGGAAGGACAACTTGTTTGCGGCCATTGACAAGCTGCGGATCCCGATCGAGTACCTGGCCGGGCTCTTCACCGCGGGGGACACGGTGCCGGTGGACCGCGTCCTGCACAAGCTTGCGGCCATGCGCTCGTACATGCGCGACATCAACATGGGATGGGAACCCAACGAATCGATCGCCGAATCGGTGGGGATGACCGGGCAGCAAATCCAGGACATGTACCGGCTGCTGGCCATCGCCAAGTACGAGGAACGCTACGTGATCCCGGCGGCCCACTACGAGGACGCCCACAAGCTGGAGAACATCGCCACGGACTGTTCGCTGAATGTCGAGGGAGGACCGGGCATGGGCGGGATGGATGATTCTTTTGGTGACAACCCCGGGGCCGGGGGACCGGATGTCCCGGGTCGCCCCGAAGGGGTGCGCATCAACCTGCTGAACTGGAACGGCCAGGGCACACCCACGGGGCTGTTCCCCGGCACGCCACCTGCCCCGGGAGCCGCCCCGTGACGCCCAAGGTGCCGGCCCTGAAATACTCCCGGGACGAAATCACCGCGGCCTGGCAGTGCGCCTCCATCCTGCTGGACTATCCCGACGAGCTGCTGCTCTCGCGCCTGGACCTGCTTGACGAGGTCGCAGCATCCCTGCCGGTGAAGATCGGGTCGGGCCTGCTGGAAACGATTCAATTCCTGCGCCGGCCCGGGGTGGCGGACACACAAAGCCAATACGTTGACACCTTCGACACGCGTCGGCGCGGCTGCCTGTTCCTGACCTACTTCTCCAATGGCGAGACCCGGAAGCGGGGGCTGGCGCTGCTGCGCATCAAGCAGGTCTATGCCCGGGCCGGCCTAGAGCTGGCCCCGGAGCAACTGCCGGACCACCTGTGCGTGGTCCTGGAGTTCGGCGCGCTCACCGATGCCAAGGCGGGGCTGAAGATCATCCTGGACAACCGGGCCGGCCTGGAGCTGCTTCGCCTTCACCTGCGCGAGACCGGCTCACCATGGTCGGGGGCCATCGAATCGGTCTGCGCGACCCTCCCGGCGCTGAAGGGCACGGACCACGAAATCGTGGCGCGGCTGATTGACGAAGGACCCGCGGACGAACAGGTTGGACTGGACACCTATGGAATGCCGGATTTGGCACCGATTCAAGGAGGCGTGTGATGGGCAACGGATGGGATGTGTTCCTGTGGCTGATTTTCCCCTACATCTGCCTGACGGTCTTTGTCCTGGGGCATATCTGGCGATACCGCCATGACAAGTTCGGGTGGACCTCGCGTTCGAGCCAGATGTACGAGAGCAGCATCCTGCGCTGGGCCAACCCGATGTTCCACTTCGGCATCCTGGCCGTCTTCCTTGGCCATGTCATGGGCCTTGGCATTCCCAAGAGCTGGACGGATGCCATGGGCGTTTCGGATGGGCTGTACCACTTCATGGCCATCTCGGTGGGCGCCGTTGCCGGGGTCTTCACCATTGTCGGATTCCTCGGACTGGTCTACCGGCGCCGCTTCACCAAGGCGGTGATGGGGGCAACCACCGTGATGGACAAGATCATGTACCTCATGCTCGGAATCGTGATCCTGGGCGGACTGGTGAACACCGCCTCCGGGGTGGCGGGGGACTACAACTACCGGGAGGGGGTGTCGGTCTGGTTCCGCAGCATCTTCTACTTCAACCCGCAGCCGGAGTTGATGGTCGGTGCCCCGCTGAGCTTCCAGTTCCACGCGGTTGCCGCCATCGCGCTGTTCGCACTGTGGCCCTTCACCCGCTTGGTGCACGTGTTCACCGCGCCGGTGGGCTATCTCTTCCGCCCCTATGTCCTGTATCGCAGCCGTGACGCCCACGAGGGGTCGCGGGCGCACCGGCGCGGGTGGGACAAGGTCGATACGATCCCGCGCCGCCGAAAGTGAATCAGGCAGCGCGCGAACCATGTCCTGTCCCGGGGCTCCGGCCAACGATTTCAGGGCGTGGAAGGGCCCTGCCGCGTTCCACGGAGGTTTCGGCGACGGCGCAACCAGGAGAATGCCGCATGGGCCATGGCGAGGGAGGATGCCAGCCAGGCGAGCAGCGCCACCCAAATGATGATCCGGCCAAGGCCCACCATGAAGTCCAGTTCCTCGACACCGCCAAAGAGCATGCTGGCGCTGGCATACATGCCCAGCGGGAAGACGATGCTCCACAGGCTGATTTCATAGCGCAAGGGCCGGTGCCGCAGCCCGTGCCGCCAGATCCCGAAGAGCAGCAGCAGCGGGATCCACCACAGGCCCAGGGCCCACAGGATGAAGCTGATTCCGGCAACGGCCGGCGCCGCTGTTTCCATGATGGGCATCGTGGCGGGAAGCAGCAGGATCCGCGATCCGGCCAGCACGGAGATGGCCGTGGCACCCATGTAGATCCAGTAGGTGGGGCTCAGGGACGCCGGGTCCACGGGGTGGGTGAGCAGCCGTATCGTGACAAGGGTGGCCACTATCAGGTAGAGCATCACCCCGACGCCCCACAGCCCGACGGCAGCGGCACCCAGCAGCGCCGACCCGCCCAGGAGGGCCACCATGGCTGCCGCCACGGCAACGGACTGGGTTCCCACCACCCACAGGAACCAGCTGCCGTTGATTTCCGCGATCATGGGGTTTTTGCGCTCCGCGACCAGCAACTCCGTTGGCAACGTGTAGTTGAGCACCAGCCACACGACGGCGCCCAAGATGGCCATCGCCATGGCCGTCGTGATCCAGCCGTACATCTCAAATCGCGAGCCAAGCACGTTGGCGGCGGCCACGATCGTGAAGAACCCGAAGGCGCGACCGGGACTGCGGACATCGCGCATCACCAGGGCGAACGACCCGATCAATCGCATCAGGGTCGCTGCGGCGAGCACGATGCCGGCGAGAACGGCAATGATGAAAAGTATCAGCGCCAGCAAGGTTGCGCCGTAGAGGTCCAGGCCGGTCGAGACTATTCCGGTGGCCATCACAAAGGAAAAGGAAGCCGGCGGGAGGTTGGCGATCAGTCCGCCCGATGGTTTGTCGACACCGGGGATCGGTGCGTTGGCGGGATTGAGTTGACCTTCGCTGAATTCGTCGGAGGCCTGCATGGCTACCGGCCCGGGCCAATCGGGGCTCGGGGCACGGCGTTGTCCCGAGAGGGATCCATGTTTCGTCCCTTGGGCTCGGGTGCAGCCCGATCGCCGGATTGTGGATCCCTTGGCCTTGCTTCCATGCCTTCACCCTAGGCATCCAAGGGGCCGGTGGCCAGAGAAGCCAGGCAAGTCGACAGGAATCGTCCGGATCATCGCATGCGGCGGCATGGTGTGAATCGGTGCCTGCAGGCTGCGGTGCCTGTGCTCTGCGTCTCCACGCGTGCCGGGGTGCACATCCGTTTGCTAGACTTGACGACGGTGCCCGCTGCAGTCCGCGGTTGCGAGCGCACCTGCCGGAAACGGTGTTTTTGAAACGCGGTACAACTCTAGGAGTTATTGTGGCATTAGACGCCGCTATCAAGCAGGAAATCATGAAGGCCTACGCCACCAGCGAAGGCGATACCGGTTCACCCGAGGTTCAGGTCGCCGTGATGTCACGTCGCATCCTGGATCTGACGGAGCACCTGAAGATGCACAAGCATGACCACCACACCCGCCGCGGCCTGATGGCCCTGGTTGGTCGTCGTCGTCGTATGCTTGCATACCTCAAGGGCACCGACATCGAGCGTTACCGTACGCTGATCGAGCGCCTCGGCCTCCGTCGCTAGTCGTTAGCACTAGGTTTGATTGAGATTCCCCGGTTCCCGTCACAGGGCACCGGGGAATTTTTTTGCCCGGAGGGCGGCGGTGCCGGGGCCAGGGTTCCGCGGCAGTCTGTTTGTGGCCTGTGTATTTTTGGTGAACTTCGCGGGATGGGCGCACTTTTCGGCAGGGGACGTCGAACGCGGTAAAATAATTCGAGGATCAAGTAAAAATTTCGCCGCGAATCGGCGCGATCGATCAGGAGAACCCATGACCGACCAGCCGGCACCCGCTCGCCCGAAGAACAAGCGCTTGATATGGATCATCGCCCTGGTGGCGGCAATCGTTGTTGCGGGCATCTTCGTGGGCAGCCGCATCTATGCGGCCACCGTTTCCGCCCGGGCCGAGGCCGTTCCGACCTTGTCGGCAACGCCGACCGGCGAAGCGTCGAAAGCGACGGGGGAGAGCGGAGCCGCAACGGCAGCCGAGGACCACTCCGGCACCTGGACCGTCGGTGCCGGGTCTTTCGCCGGATACCGGCTGGATGAAGTCCTCAACGGAGCCGACGTGACCGTTACGGGACGCACCGAGGACGTGAGCGGTTCCCTGACCGTCGAGGACGACCGGCTGACGGCCGCGGACATCGAGCTGTCGGTGGACACCATCAGCACGGACTCCGATCGCCGCGACCAGTACTTCCGCACGACGGCCATCGACACCTCGCAGTACCCCGAGGCAACGTTCACGCTGACCGAACCCGTTGATGTGTCGGGGGCGCTTGAGGGTGACACGCAGAGCTTCGCCATCACCGGCGACCTCACCCTCAACGGCCAGACGGTTTCCGTGGATGCCAACGTCCAGGGCGTGTTGGCCGACGGCTCGGCACAGTTGGTCGGCCAGATCCCGATGACCTGGGCGGAATTCGGTGTCGAGGCGCCGAACCTCGGGTTCGTCGCCGTGGAGGACTCGGGCTTCATCGAGTTCTCGCTGAATGTCGCGCGGGGCTGAGAACGGCCGGAAAACGATGGGGAGCGCACCGCACTAGTGTTTGGTCAGCTAGGACCGTCACTGACGGAAAGTCAGTGAAGCCGTCGGGCCATGGTCTTCGAACTTGCCGTGTTGGGGTTCAACAAATTGGTTTTCGGCCATCGAACGCTGTCAGTTTTCGCCCACCGGCATCCCCTGCGGCGGGTCGGGAAACTTTCGACGGTCAGCCTTTCCTGTGCTGCCGACTCCCGTTTCCCTCGTCGCCGGTGTTCTATTCGCCGCCATATACTCGGAACATGCCAAATATGCGCCTTGACCGAGGCTTCCACGCTCAGCCGTCCGCCCTCGATCAGCACCGGGGTGCTCTGTGAGCGGCGGCCTCGTCGCCCTGCTGGACGATGTCGCGGCCCTGGCCCGCATCGCGGCCGCCTCGGTGGACGACGTCGCCGCCG
The DNA here is from genome assembly GCF_046714615.1 of Paeniglutamicibacter sp. Classification (NCBI taxonomy): domain Bacteria; kingdom Bacillati; phylum Actinomycetota; class Actinomycetes; order Micrococcales; family Micrococcaceae; genus Paeniglutamicibacter; species Paeniglutamicibacter sp. Next base: position 37,685 of record NZ_JBKKAP010000105.1, on the reverse strand, counting down.
GCGCCGCGAAGGCGGGAGCCAAGGCAGCCGGGGTGGTCATCGACGATGCCGCCGTCACCCCGCAGTACGTTTCCGGTGCCGACCCCTCCCGTGAACTGCCAATGATCAAGAAGATCTTTTGGGGTTCGCTGCGCAACAAGCTGCTGGTCATCCTGCCGGCGCTGTTGCTGATCAGCGCATTCCTCCCGGGGATCATTCCGTTCATCCTCATGGCCGGTGGCACCTACCTCTGCTACGAGGGCGCCGAAAAGGTGTGGCACAAGCTCCGCGGACACCATGAGGCGGAAAAATCCCCGGCGGTCGACCGCGGCCCGTCGGCGGAGGCCAAGGTCATCAAGGGCGCCATCACCACCGACTTCATCCTCTCCTGCGAGATCATGGTGATCTCCATGAACGAGGTGGCCACCGAGTCCCTGCTCTCGCGAGCCATCATCCTGGTCGTCGTGGCGCTCGCCATCACGGTGCTCGTGTACGGGGCCGTGGGGCTGATTGTGAAGATGGACGACATCGGCCTGCACCTGGCCACCAAGGACTCCGCGGGCGCAAAACGCTTCGGCGAGCTGCTGGTCAAGGGCATGCCCGCCGTGCTGGCCGCAATCACCTTTGTCGGGACGATCGCCATGTTGTGGGTAGGTGGCCATATCATGCTGCAAGGCGCATACGACCTCGGGTGGCATGCTCCCTACGACCTGGTCCATGTCCTCGAGACGCCTTTCGTCGAGATCCCCGCAATGGGCGGCTTCCTGGCCTGGCTCGTGAACACCCTGTGCTCGGCCATCCTCGGAATCATCTGGGGAAGTGTCGTCATGGCCATTGTGCGCCCGCTGATCAAGGCGCTGCCGATGGGCAAGACGAAGGGCGGACACGAGGAGGGCGACATCAGGGCAGAAATCGCCGGGTATCGGCCGGGGAAGGACAACGTCGATCCCGCCCCGTGACCGGGGGTACCAAGGAAAGTCTGCTGTCCGCACACGGGACGCATTTTCCAGCCAGTGCTCCAGCACCGTTCATTCCGGGTGTCACTTCTTCGGTGTCGTGCCGAGCCGCTTGATCTCCGGGATCGGGCAATCAGCATATTTATCCGGCAGGGCCCGGACCTGTTTGGTGCCCTCGGCGTGTGTTGTGCGCCGCAGTGGATGACAGTGGGGGGAGTCGCGCTGTCTGTCGGTGTGGCCTTCGGTTGCGGATTTCCCCGCTCGTCGGGATATCGATGTTGCCCATGGGCGGCGTCTGTATGACGACAGGCGCTTGATCCCGCCGGCAACTGTCCTTTCCCTAGAACAGCGGCCAGGGCACCGCCGGCATCCCACCGCTCGGAGCCGGAAACCGCCGGGCCAAGCGCAACCGCGTGCAACGTGCGCCGAGCGCGGAGATTTCTTCGGCGCTGAGCAAGTGCGCCAGGTCGCGTCCCAGCTGGCCGTGCAGTCCTTGATTGACACGGTCCACTCCGTCGAGTTCCTCTGCGCTCAGGGCGGCTCCCATCCAACCCCACAGCACCGTCCGCAGCTTGTGGTCACTGTGAAAAGTGAGCCCATGGTCCACGCCGTACCGATGTCCGTCCCCCATGGCAAGAACGTGGTTGCCTTTGCGGTCGGCATTGTTGATGACCACGTCGAAGACGGCCATGCGTCTGAGTGCCTGCGAGTCTTCATGGACGAGGGCGACTATCCGCCCCTCCTCATCCCGGCCCTCAAGAACATGCTTCCAGTCCGTTTGCGGCACGTCGTCCGCAATCACCAGGTCCACGGCATTCTGGGCGGGATCTTGCTCCTGCCAGAGCTGCACCATTCCTTCACCCAGCGGGCCGTCGCGCAGCCAGGTGTGCGGCACGACGTTCCAGCCCAGGGCCTGCGAGACCAGGTAGGCGGCCAGCTCCCGGTGGGCCAGGGCACCGTTGGGAAAATCCCACAGCGGCTGTTCACCTGCCATTGGCTTGTAGACGACCACCGCGTCGCCGATGCTGCCCATGAATGTGGCGTTTGAAGCCGTGGTGATGCGGCCGGTGAGCGTCAGCTCCGCGTTTGCCAGGTCGGGCGCCGGCATCAGTTCTCGGGAAGGGTGCAGGTGTGTCCGTCGGCGTCCATGGGGTAGCCGCAGAGCAGGCACATCGGACGCCCGGCAGCCACGACCTCGCGGGTGCGCTTGGCGAATGCCCGGGCGGAGCCTACCGGCATGCTCACCAGCAGCATTTCGTCCGCGTTGGGGTCAATCCCATCAGGCGATTCGACGTCTTCGTCATCGTTGTCATCGACATCAGTGATCGGGAAGGCCTTGATGACGACCTGAGCCGTCGTGGGGTCCCAACCCAGGCCCATGGCTCCGGACCGAAACTGTTCCTGGACGGCCTCGAGCTGGTCGTTGTCGACCAGTTCAATGGGCGTGCTCCTGGGAACGCTGAAGGGGTTGCCTTCAAGGGCCATAAGCTGGTCGAGAATTTCATCGACCTTCTCGGAAAGCAGAGCCGCCTGCTGCTTCTCAAAGGCAATACTGACGATCTGCGTCCCCGCGCGCACCTGCAGGTAGAAGGTGCGCGACCCCGCCAGGCCCATGGTGCCGACGATGACCCGATCAGGCCAGATGAACTCGTGAACACGTGTAGGCATGTAACCATCTTAGGCTCCTGAGGTTCGTGGCGCTTCCTGCCCTGCCCCGCCGCCCACCGGTGCGTCGCCAGAGGGGATGCTGTTCGCCAGCCACGCAAGATCCCCGGCGTCGGTGTTGGTCGCGTAGACGGTCGGCCGGGTGGCGCCATAGCGCACGATGGACACGGAGGCTGGGCCCACATTGATGCGCTGGAACAGATCAAGGTGCATGCCAAGTGCGTCGGCGAGGATTGACTTGATGAGGTCACCGTGGGTCACCGCAGCCCATACTGCCCCTGGCCCGTACTCTGCTTCGAAGGCTGCATCGTGGCGTCGAATCGCTGCCACCGAACGGGCCTGCATTGCGGCCATGGATTCTCCGCCGGGAAAGGTGACGGCGGACGGTTGCGACTGCACAACCGACCAGAGATTCTCGGTCGCGAGATCATCGAGCGTGCGGCCCTGCCACTGACCGTAATCGCACTCGATGAGATCCGGTTCGACCGGCGCGTACGGGATGCCGGCCTGGCGTTCGAGGACGAACTGGGCGGTCTGCCGGCAACGCTCCAGGGGGCTGGATACCACGGCGACCAAGGGCACGGCCGCGAGCCGGTCTCCGGCCCGAGCCGCCTGGTCGATCCCGATTTGGTCCAGACTGATGCCCGCTGCCCGACCGGCCAGCAGTCCAGCGGCATTGGCATTGGTGCGGCCGTGCCGCAAGAGAATAACTGTCGCCATCCACCCAGCATAGCCAGCGGCTCGACGGCCGCCGAACCTGGGCTTCGTCTCCGTGGAGGACTCCGGTTTCATCGAGTTCCCACTGAACGTCACGCAGGGCTGAGAACCGCCTAAAGGCGGAGTGGCAGTGAACTCGCATTAATGAATTGGCCAATTGCGGTTTGCGGGCCGAATTTGTTGTCGCCTGAGCAAAAACAGAGGCACCGCCAACCCGCCGACCCGGGGACTGGACCATGCTCGGCGGTCCAATTCCCGGTCGGCAGTCTGCCCTAGCGGACCTCTATGAGCACGGGGTTTGCGTAGAACCAGGTGTCGGCCCATGGATCCGCGTCTCCGGGATTGTTGCCATGCGCCTGGGGACCGTGCGGGTCGATTGCGGAGCCGTGGTAGCCCGCGCCGGTGCGGTTGCCGTCTCCGCCGCGGAAGCGCACGTAGAAGGATTCCTGAACGTCCTTGAACACGTGGCGCAGGGTGAAGGTGCCGCGGCGTCCGGTGGTGTTGAACGTGTGCAGGACCCGGGTCTGCGGCGCCCGCAGCTCGTCGGGGTCGGCGACCGGGCCGGTCACCGGCCCGCCGATGATATCGAGGAACGCGAGGTTCGGGACGATGCCTGCGGCGTTGGCGTAGTCGGTGGTCGTCACCGTGATGGAGACTTCGAGGTCGGTGCCGCGGTTCACCGCGGTCCGTGCTCCCAGTGTCACGCCGGGCCCGGCGAACCCCACCGGCTTGACGCGCACGTCCAGACCGGCAAGCAGGTGCCCGTGGTCCACCCACATGCGGCCCTGGCGCATCGCCTCGAGGACCTCGGCGTAGCCGCGGCCGGTGACGCCGGTGTGGGTGCGGCTGAACTGGCCGGGCCAGTAATCGGAACCGCCCTGCGGGACCCCGGTGTCCACCGGGTCCGGGCGTTTGCCCTCAACCGACCACTTCTCGAACTCGCTCCCCAGCGAGGTGTAGGGCTCGGTCTGCGGGTAGTCGCCGATCCGCTGGGTGTCGCGAACCGTGAGGTGGTTGTCCGAGTTGCTGGTGATGAAGAAGGGCTTGCCCTCGGCCAGCATCGAGTCCCAGACGCCGCCCACCGTTGCCGTGACCCAGTCGAAGCCGCCGTACGGGAGGTACTGGTCTTCCCGGTACCCCGGCCATGAATCGGGGCGGGGACGGTTGGTGTATTCGCCGCGCTGGTCGCCCGGGCCTCCGTTGGTGCCGACGCCGGACCCCTGGGCGCCGGGGGCGCCTTCCATGCCGATCATGACCTCCGGGTCAGCGTCGCGCCACCCGCGCAGCTCGTGGGGCGAGTCAATGCCCAGGCGCATGGGATGGTTCGCAAGGATGACCGCGTCCTCGATGTAGCCGCTGCGGCGCTGCTCACCCATCCAGGCGATGGCCTGCCGTGCCTTCGCTTCCCACAGCGAGGCCTCTGCCGCACTGCTGGGTTTTTCCCAGCCGTTGAGCTTGCCGTCCCACACCAACTCAAAGGTTCGCAGCACCGCCATCTCGTTGGGGCCCGGCACCACCAGCACCGAGCAGTGTTCGGCCGCGGGGATGTACCACTCGATGCCCTGGAAGATCAGGATGTCGTCCCGGGAGGCGCGCTGCGCGGCGATTTCGCGGTTGGAGTTTACGGCGCCGCCGTGGTTGGCGTGCCCGAAGTTGCTGTGCTCCGTGAACGCCAACCAGTCCACCCCGTAGCGGCGGGCGGCGTCGAGTTGCTGCGTAATCTTGTATTTGGCGTCGTGGCTGTATTGCGTGTGCACGTGGTGGTCGCCGACCAGCCAGGTCAGCTTCGGGTCGTTGCGTTTGGCCCCACTGCCGAAGCCTCCGGACTTCGCCTGCGCCGGACTTGCTTGCGCTGTGCCCCAGGCGGCGGCCCCGAGCAGCGCGGCGCCAGCGGCGAGTACCAGGCGCCGGCTGGTGCCGAAGCCCGCGAGTTCGCGGTCCGCGGTTTCGACGAGCAAAGCGTCTGTTGCTGGCTGGGCGTGATGCGGATGGTTGTCACACAAAGGTGAACTCCTTAGGAAGAAATCGCAGTCCCGCGAAGCGCAGGGTGGCGTGGAAGGACGCAGACCGATATCGGGATCCGCCGCTTAGGGAGACTACGTGGGCCAGGCAGACTGAAGTTTGCCGCGAGGTGAAGGAGAGGTGGCCGAACCAGGAGGCCGCAGGACGGCGGAAAGCGCCCAGGGGAATGCCAGGGCCTCGTCCTGGGCCAGGTGTGCGCGCCGGACCAACGAGTGCGGTCGAACGCCTGACGAATGGGCCGTTCGCTTAACCAAAAATTCACCGGTTCCCATCAAGGGAACCGGTGAATTTGTTTGTACTGATTCGGGCCACGAGGCCGGAATCGTGGGGCCATGCGCCATGCGCCATGCGCCATGCGCCGCGGGTCCGGGAACCGGGGTTCCCGGACCCGCGAACGAGCGAACTACTTCGAGACGCTCTTCGTGGTCGTTGACGTTGCCCAGGTGGCGGTCGGGACATGCAAACGGTAGGTCTTCTTCCTCGACTGCTTGATGGTGACAGTGGCCTTGCCCTTGGACAGGTTGGCAGTCTTGAGGGTCTTCCACGTCTTGCCGGATTTCACCTGCAGCTTGGCGCCCTTTGCGTTGTACTGCGTGTAGCGGTACTTGTCCGGTGCGTAGACCTGGGCCTTGGCCGTCAGGGTGACCTTGGAGCCAGAACGCTTGGCGGTTAGTGTGCTCTTGGTCTTTCCGCGGACGTAGAACTTCTTGCTGGTGTTGTCCGTATACGAGCTGTAGTCGGACATGTAGTCATCGAAGTAGCTATCGTAGTACTCGTACTCCGCATTGAGGTCGGCAGACCCCACCTTGTAGGTGCCAAGGCCCTGAAACGACGGGCAAATCATGGCACGATCGGTGATTTTGCGCCCTTCAAACCAGAGCATGCTGACCAATCCACCATTTCGGGTGACATCAACTGACCCGAAGGAGTCGACAAAGTCCGACTTCACCTTGGTGGAGGCAGTGACGGTGAGGTTCCGGCAATTCGAGTCTGAAACGGTGATGTTCGAGACCTTATAGCCGGTGATGTCGATGGGACGTTCGCTGGCCTGGGCCGGCGTGGCCGTCGCAAGCAGGCCGATGGCAAACGCTGCGGCGATGCCGAGGCCTGTGCCTCGACGCAATGCTGACTTGAACATATTGATTCCCCCAATGGAACGTGTGAGTGGCATGCAGCTAACTACATGACTAAGACCCAAAGCGTACGCAGCTATCATGACGGTTTGAAATTGGTGATGCCACGGGGGCGTCACGAATCCGTCTTGTCCGTCACCCGCGTCTGGCGGTGGGAGCTCGCTCGATGTTGGCCGTTACATTCCACGCCGTCGGTCGGAGCGGCACGGTGGTCGATCTCCGAGGTGAGGACATCGATGCGATCCAGCGCCGTGTTGAAGTCGCCGACAGTTTTCCAGAGGACCGGATGCTGTTCACGGACCTGATCCAAGGTGTTGCCACCGGAGGTCAGGGCAGCGAGGTCGTAACTGACATTGGTGCGCGCGCCTGCCGCCGTGGCCCTGAGCGCGCCGAACGCAACGACGACATCGGCGATAAGCGCGGGATTCCCGTTGACGGCCAGCCACGCCAGCGGCTCGATGGCTTGCTGCGCGTGTTGGCCGAGCACGGCGGATGCCTTGGCAGCCTCCACGGATGCCCGGGCTATCGCCGCATCACGCTCGGGACCAGGCTCCTGGCGGAACGCCGCTCCAAAGGCCCGGGATGCTGCCGCGTCAGCGTCGGCCAGTCGGAGTGCGGTCTTCCGTAGTGACTGCGCATGCAACCGAATGCGGCCAAGTTCAGCGCGCTCCGGCTCATCCACGGTGGTGTAGCCGGCGACCATCGATATCAGCGACGCTGCGATGCCCAGCATGACCCCGGCTCCGGCACCCCCGCCCGGCGAGCCGGTGGCCTCCTCCAAGGCCCTCGTCCATTCCTCAATGGTGGAGCTTTGGGTGGTTATCGCTTCAGTTGCATCCATGCCGGTGAGTCCGCCCTAAGGATCATGCCGCTGGTGTCACCCACGTCCCGGGATGGAATGGGGGATTTATTTTGATCGTGGAGGAAACGACGCCCGGATGGCCGCCCGTTTCCTGGGGCGGCCATCCATCTTATGCGTTGGCGGCGTCAGTGCTCGGTGTGCGCTTCGGCGGCTTTCTTGGCGGCCTTTTCGGCGTCCTTCTCGGCACGCAGGGCCTCGGCCTCGTCATGCTCCTCGGCCTTCTCCTGGTGGATGACCTCCGCCAGCAGCTTTTCCATTTCCTTGGCCACGCGGGCCGCGGAGGCGGGGTTCTGGCCGGTCACCAGGCGTTCGTCCACCACGACGTTCTCCGCCCAGTTATCCGCGGACACGTGGGTGGCGCCCTGTTCCTCCAGTCGGTCCGCCAGGAAGAACGGGATGGCTTTGTCCTTCCCCGCGGCAACCTCTTCGTCGTTGGTGAAGGCAGCCACCCTCCGGCCCTCGACGAGGCGGAACCCGTTCGCCAATTCCACGTTCACCAGGCCTGCAGGTCCGTGGCAGACCGCTCCCACCACGCCTCCCTTGTTGTAGATGCTGGCCACCAGCTTCTGCAGGCCTTCGCTGTCCGGGAAGTCCCACATGGTGCCGTGGCCTCCCACGAGGTAGACGGCGTCGTATTGGCCGGGATCAACGACGTCGACGCGGGCCGTGTTGTAGAGGCCGGCGCGCGTTGCCTCGTCCTGGGTGAAGGCAACCTGGATGGGATCTTCCGAATCCACCTTGCCTTGTGGGGGCTGGCCGCCCTTGATGGACGCGAAGTCGACGAAATGCCCGGAATCCTTGAAGACCTTCCAGGGATGTGCAGCCTCGGCTACGTTGTAGCCGGTCTTCTCTCCCGTATCGCCGATCTCGGAAACGCTGGTCAGAACCATGAGGATTTTCTTCATGAAGTGCTCCTTTCGTCCACTTCCCACCCTAGGCGGGCGACGGGCACGTGCCTACCCCCCCTCAGCGCGCCCGCCCCGCTCGACGCGATGACGGTTCGACAAGCCGAGCACCACCGGCTGGTCCAGGTCGGCGCCCTTGAACGCGCTCACCCCGCTGGCCCAACACGCAGTGTGAAGGCGCCGATGGGTACATGCGGGCCACCGATGGATGGGATCCGGGGGAGAGGATCCTGACCAGCGGGCGATTCCCGCCTTGCGTCGATCACCGGCGTTTCGATACGTGTGGCCCCGGGAGAGCAGTCCTACCGGGGCCATCCAAACCTGTCATGGTCAGCCGTGCCGGGCACGTAGGAAGGGACCGGCGATTGTGCCGATCCCTTCCTACATGCCCGAACCGTTCACGCGGCGGCGACGCCCGGCAGGACGGACCTGTCGGGCGCTCGATCAGGCGACGCATCCCCCAAGTGCTATCTGTCCGTCGATAGCCCGGATCTGGTTCTGGACGGTGCCGAGCTGATCCTGCAGGCCGATGACGGTTTTCTTCTGTGCTGCAATGGCGTCCTTGTTTGCGCCCTTCTTCGCCTGAAGTGTGTTGAGCTCCGTCTGGGCGTTCGTAACCTGGACGTCGAGCCTGGTCAGCTGTGCCTGCAGGTCTTTCAACTGGTTTTCGGTGGCGCTGATTTCGCCGTTGAGCCCGTTTAGCTGCGCCAGCAGCGGAGCCACCCTCGTCTGGAGGTCGAGAATTTCGGCTTCCTTCGTTGCGATCTGGCTATTGAGTCCGGTGAGGTCCGCCACCAGCTTGTCCATGTCGCCATTGAGGGCCGCGATCTCGCCTTGCTTCGCAGCCACCGCGGCGTTGTCGTCGGTTACCGCCTTCGCGAGGTCCGGCAACTGGCCCTGCAGGCCCTGGAGCTCGGCGTCCTTCGTGTCGACAGCGGCCTGCGCGGCAGTGCTGGCGGCAGTGGCGCCGGCCAGATCGTCTTTTAGCCCGTCGAGGACAAGCTTCTGGGCGGCGATGGCCTCCTGGCTGGCAGCCAGGCCCTCGGTCAGCGTCGGCAGTGCCGCTTCGAGGTCCGCCAGGACCTGCTGCTGCTCCGTGACGGCAGCCGCGGCGTCGGCCGCGGCGGCCTCAAGCGTGAGCAGCCCGTCCTGCAGCTCCGCGAGCTCGCCTTGCTTGGTGGTGACGGCACCGTTGGCTGCGGTGACGGCCGCCTGGAGGGCGGGGATTTGGTTCTTGAGGGCGGCGATCTCGGCTTGCTTCGTCGAGACGGCGTCGTTGGCGGCGGTCAGGGAGGCCTGGAGCGGCGCCGCCTGCTGCTGCAGGGCGCTGCTCTCCTGCTGCTTGGACAGGAGTTGGGAATTGAGGGTGTTGACCGCGTTTTGGAGCGTCGTCAGGTCTCCCTGGTACCCGGCAATCGTGGCGTTTTTGCTGGTGATCTGGGCATTTACTGCGGCCAGTTCGTCCTGCTTGGCCTTCCGCAGTGCCTGCAGACGAGCCTTCTCGACGTTGTCGCCTTTGGTGTCCGAGATCTGCTTGGTGAGATTTGAGATGTCGGCTTCCAGCTGTGTCTTGCTGGCGGTCAGCGCTGCGAGCTCCTGCTGCGCCGTCGCAAGCTGGGCTTGCTTGGCCGTGATTTCGGCGTTCTTCGCGGTGACCTGCTGCTGCAGTGCTGCGATTTCCGCCGTCACGGTTGCGAGCTTGTTGTTGTTGGCCGTGACCGCCGCGGCAGCGTCGGCGGCGGCGGAGCGTAAGGTATCGAGTTGCGCCTGCGCAGCGGCGATCTCCGTGTTCTTGGCCGCGAGTGCATCGGCGGCGTCCTGCGCTGCCGTCTGCAGCGCAGTCAGGTCGGTCTTGGCTGCGGAGATCGCGGCGTTTGTGGCATCGACAGCGGCCGCTGCGTCGGCCGCACGTCGTTGCACGTCGGCCAGCGTCGATTTGGCGTCTTCGATCTTGGCCAGCTGGGCGTCGACTTCCGCCTGGGCGGCGGTGCCTGCCCCCTCAAGGTGCTGCAGTTCGGCCACGGCGTCGCCGACGGCCTTCTGTGCCTCGCCAACGAGGGCTGCGGCAGCTTCTGCCGTGTCGGACAGTTCCGTCAGCTCTCTCTCCGCCTGGGCGATCTCGGTCTTTTTCCCCGCAAGTGCTTCTGCTGCCGCGGTGGCGTCGGCCTCGAGTGCTGTTCGTTCGACCTCCGCGGCGCTGATCTGGGCTTTTTTCGCACCGATCCGGGCCTCGACGTCCTCGGCGTTCTGCTGCAACTGTGCGGCGGCCTCCGTGGCCTGCGCTTTTGCTTCCTGCAGCGGTGCCAGCTGGTTTTCGGTGCTCAGCTTTTGCGCCTGCAGCTCCGCGAGCGCGCCTTGCGCGGCGAGAATGGCGTCGTTGGTGGTGGCTTGCTTGGCCTGAAGCGCGGTGAGGTTCTCACCGGCAGTCTTAAGCTGGGCATCGAGGTCCAGCGCCGCGGCGTCCAGCGCCGAAATGGCTGATTCCGCTTCGGCGATCTGGGCCTTCAGGCTGTCGGCGTTGGCCTGCAGCTGCGTCCGCTCGCCCTGGAGCCGGGCGATGATGTCGGCGTTCTTCTTGGCGGACGCCTTGAGCAGGTTCTCTTGCACGGTACCGCGGTGGGCCAACTGGTTCACCACCCCTGTGCAGATGCCTGTGGCCGCGCCGGTGGAACCGGTGGCTGCTGTTGCCGATGGAGCGAACAGCAGCATGCTGGTGAGGATGCCGGGCACGACGATGGCGGCGGCCAGCCGGCGGGTGAAGACAGAGTGATTCGACGGATTGAGCATTGAGTCCCCCCAAGGACATTGAAAATGCGGCCCCCATGGCCGAATCGTAGTGTCCACTCTAGGTGCGGAAGAAGGCCACCGGGCGGGTCGGCCATACTCGATTCTTGGTCTCGACTACCTGTTTTTCCCCAGGGTGTACTCGGTTTTGGTGGCTGTTTCGTTCCACGCCCCGCGTTGTTGGCGCGGGGGAGAGCCAAGTGCAGGACCCCGCATGGCCAGGATGCCCGGCCGTCCCGATCGGCTCCGCGGTCTGTGCCCTGAGCCGCGGACGGTTTCGGGAGGGGCCGGCCGGTGCCTTGCGGCCCCGCCACGGGACCAGGCCCCGGCGGGGGAAGACCGGGGCCCGGAGGGCTATTGCGGGGCAGGAAGGGTGAGAGTGACGGTGGTGCCGTGGCCGTGGCCGTGTTCGCTGGTCAGGGTGATGGTGCCGTGGTGGGCTTCGATGATGTTCTTTGTGATGGGCAGTCCCAGGCCGGCTCCGGGGATGGCGGCCTTCCGAACGATGTCGGAGCGGAAGAACCTGATGAACGCTTCATGCAGGTCCTCCGGTGTCATGCCGATTCCTGTGTCGGTGATCTCCACCATGATGTGCTCGGTCGTGTGCCGGGCGGAGACGGCGACGTGTCCGCCGTCGGGGGAGAACTTGATGGCATTGGACAGCAGGTTGTCCAGGACCTGGCTGATCCGCAGCGGATCGAGGACCGCGGGCAGGGTGGGCGGTATGTTGGTGGTGATCGTGACGTTGTTGCCCTGTGCGCTCAGTGCCGCGGAGCAGATGCTGTCGTGGATGAGCACGGCCAGATCCACGTCCCGTGGTGCCATGGCGCTGCCGGCGGTGGCGGTGGCGAGCAGGTCATTGACCAGCCGCAGCAGACGTTCGGAATTGCGCAGGGCAACCTTCAGCGGGGCAGCGATCTGCCCGGGAAGGTCGGGGTCGTCCAGGACCAGGTCGAGGTATCCGACGATGGAGGTCATGGGTGTGCGTAGTTCATGGGAAACGTTGGCGAGGAAGTCATCCTTGGCGGCCACGGCGTCGATCAGCCGCGTGACGTCGCTATAGGCGACGACAGACCCGGTGAATTCACCGGGTTCGGACACGGGCCGTGCCGAAACGCTCAAGGCCCGCTGGTCGCCGGGCGGGCCGATCCAGATGAGCGAATCGGAAAATGATTCGCCCCGTGCGGCCCGCAGCAGCGGAATGTCCTGGGACACCAGCGTGGTGCGGTCGGGGCCGCAGACAAGCAGCCCGGAATCCGTCCCGCCACCCGCACCGTTGGGTGTGGCGTGATCCAGGTCGCGCTGGTAGCGACTGTTTTTCATGACGGGGTTTGCATCGGTGTCCACCACTGCGATGCCGATGTCGACGGTGTTCAGGATGGTTCTGAGCAGGGATTCGTTCATGCGGCTTTGCCGCAGGGATATGCGCAGCTCATTCTCGGATTCGGCCAGGGCGTTCCGGTGGGCGGTGGTGTCGACTTCGGCTTCCTCGGCACGGCGCAGGGCGCCCTCAAGCTCACGCTCATAGCCGCGGCGATACGCGGTGCCGAGCACGGTGATGCGGTCCACGGCCGGTTCCCCCTCGGTCGGTGTTGAGCGGGTGACCGAGACCAGGGCGGGGTGGCGATGTCCGTTGCTGCCCACGATGTCCAGGGCCAGGTCGCCGCAGGCGCCGGTGGTTGCCAGTTGGGGCAGGACATGGGTGGCATACATGATCCTGTCGCCCACGGGAAACAGGTCGAGCAGGCTTGTGCCCTGCACCGCGGCCCGTTCCAGGCCCGCCCAGTCAAGAAAAGTGTCATTGGCCGCGAGTATGTTCGCGTCGGTGCCGGTGACGAGGTGGCCGGTCGGCGCCGGGTGGAACATTGCCTCGAATTCCGCCGGGAACGATGCCTCGGAGTGTCCGGATGCCATTAGCGATCGCCTCGACGTCCGGGTTCGATTTGCCGGGAACGTCCTGCCACCAGGTGGCTCGGGGTGGCATCGGCGGCTTCCCGCGGTGAACCCACCTGCGGGATGTCGGCGGTGGCGGTGAGCTGGACCGGCGTGCCTCGTGGCTGTTTCTCCCGCAGGTACCGGCCGATGCGGAACGGGGCCGGCAGGTCATCGAGGTATTGGAGGGTCAATGGGTGCATGGTGACTCCTTGGGCAGGTGGTGGACAGCGGCGGGGCAGGGGAAGCGAGGGGGATTGCCGGGGGACCAGTGGGCGGCCCGGCGGATTATTGCTTCCGGTACCGCCACGCTTTCAGGGGTGTCAGGTGTCCCCGTGAGGGCCAGCGCCATGGAAGCGGCCCAAACCGGGACAGGTATGTTGGTGCGTGTCAGGATCTCGGTCATCGGAGAATCACTCTCGGTTCGGGATCGGGTCGCATGGTGGCGACGGACCGGATGCCGGTGGTCATTGGCGGGATGTGTGTGCTAGGTAGTGCAGGTGCACGGTGGCGTTCTGGCATGCGTCCTGGGTCCTGGGCTTGTTTTTGGAGCCGATGGATGCCCCGGAGAAGGCGGCCGATTGCCCCACCCCCAGCGTGCGATTGACCGTCATCCGGCGATCGAGGAGGGTGTAGTCCGTGGGATCGCACGGACCTTTGGCTGAATGCTGCTTAACGGCGATCGACCTGATTTCCACGTCGACAGTGGTGATGTGGATGCCGGCGGAACCGGTGTTCACGACCTCGCGGTGATGGGCACGGGGAGAAGGTGTTGGCCACGAGAGGCTCCCCTGATTGGCATGCATGTGGCAGGCAGCCTCGACGCCGTTTTCCGTGGGGACCGCCCCCCTTGGGTGAGATGTATCTCATAAGTGAACCACAGTATTTCAAATAGGCAGAGTAAAATGCGGATCCGTGTGTTCGGGATTCACCATCTCTCCTTCCGGCAAGGAGAGCGGAGCAGGGAGGGCATTGCAATCGGGGCGTCGCGGATTCCCGATCTGGTCAACTGTCGGATGGTTGGCGGAGGAGTGTTGCCCTGTGGGCGACCGGCCAAGGAGCGTCGGGGCACCGGTGTGCGTCCGGGAGCTGTTTCCCGCGGGTGGTTCGCTGTCGTGCCGGGGCCTTCCTCTGCCGGTTTTCCATCTGGCATGATGTGCCGTGCGAGGGCCGGGCGCCGGGGTCTGTCCCGGCTGGGGAGTGCAAGCGAATTCGGCTTTCCCTACTTGCGCGTTCCAGCCGTCCACTTCACGGGACAGAGCGTCGCGGTGGGGGAACCGCGAAGGGGACGCCCTTTTCTGTTGGCCACTCCGGTGTTTGTTGACCTGTTCGATGCCAATTGGCAGGACGAACTGTCCGGCTTCGGGCTCGCCTGTGGAGATGGGGACGAGCCCGTTTACTTTTATGTCTTGGCCCGTTTGGGTGAAGATCTGGCCTGTGCACCGGGCCTGCGAAGGCCTGTCGTTAGGAGTGTAATCCGCTGTCGATTTAGTGGTCCACAATTAGCAGGTGCGTACCTTTGGTGTTGAAGAAGAATTCCTGATCGTGGACCCCGTCAACGGGGTCCCCCTGCCCCTGTCCGCGGAGGTGATGGGCCTCCACGGCGCAAGCTCGCGGGCGACCGGCTCTTCCTCCCGGCAGATGCTGTCCGCAGAGCTGCACCAGGAACAACTCGAAGTCATCACGCACCCGCACAGCAGCCTGGCCGGTCTCGCCACGGAGATACTTGACGGGCGCGCCTACGCCGACTCGCTCGCCCGAAAAGCAGGTGCGAGGATCGTCGCCCTGGCCACCTCTCCGCTGGCGGTCTCACCCCATCCCACCAGGAACGAACGCTATGACGCCCTGGTGGAAAAGTATGCCCTGACGGCGCGCGAGCAGCTTACGTGCGGACTCCATGTCCACGTGTCCGTCGGCTCGGATGAGGAGGGCGTGGCCGTCCTGGATCGCATCAGGTCTTGGCTGCCCTCGCTCATGGCGTTGAGCTCAAATTCCCCGTTCTGGAACGGCCAGGACAGCGGCTACGCCAGTTTCCGCACGCAGGCTTGGAACCGGTGGTCCTCCGCCGGTCCGATGGAGGTCTTCGGGTCGGCGTGGGCCTACCACGCGCTGGTGGCGGACATTTCAGCCACCGGAGTGGTCATCAACCCGGATTTTGACGCCCGTCTCTCCGCCCGGCACCCCACCGTCGAGATCCGGGTGTCCGATGTTTGCCTTGATCCACGCGACACCGTCCTGATCGCAGCCCTGGTGCGAGCCTTGGTGGAGACCGCCGCCCGGGAGTGGGAGGCCGGAGCGGAACCCGACAGGGTTCCAGCCATCGTCCTGCGGCAAGGTGTCTGGATGGCCAGCCGGTGGGGCGTCCGCGGCGAACTGCTTCACCCCGTAACCCACAGGCCGGACACCGCGAGGAATGTAATTTCGGCACTCCACGACCATGTGCGGGATGCCCTGAACGAGTCCGGGGACGCGGCCTACGTTGAGGAAGCCCTGGAACGGATCCTCAACAACGGAACAGGGGCCAGTTGGCAGCGGCAGTCCTACGAAAGAAACGGGCTACTCTCAGACGTCGTCGCCCACGCCATCTCTTTGACGCACCAGGAATCCGCCGACTACGACCCCTCGGGGAACGGTTCCCCGCGCTGGACACGGAAACTTCAGGTTGAAGCCGTGGTTTAGTCGCCAAACGAAGATGGCGGTCGTGCAAGTCGATGGCGAGGCCTCGCTCGACGGCCTCCTTCACGGCAACTCCGAGCCAGGGGGCAACGTGTTTTGGGAGTCAGCGGCATTCATGCGGGGCAGTACCGAAAAGGCGATGCCCGGCACTTGCCTGCACAGCCCCGAAAACATGCGGGGTTGAGCAGGCGAGTGCGGAAAATGACGGTATTCAACTGTCAGATTTTTGGTCGCCAGATGCCGCGGCGGGGGATCAGTTGAAGGGATGCCCCACTGAGGCCTAGGTTTCCCCGTGTGGCAGCACCACGCGTTCGTCGTGGCGCGGGCTGTTCGGATTCATGAGTGAGTGCTTGCGGCCGTAGAAGAAGTAGATGGCCAGGCCGACCACCAGCCAGACCCCGAAGCGGAGCCACGTTTCCCAGTGCAGCTGCAGCATCAGGAAACCGGAGGCCAGCACGCCGAATGCAGGGACCACCGGCATGAAGGGGAGCCGGAAGGTCCGTGGGGCATCGGGCCTCTTGTAGCGGAAGATGATGACGGCGAGGCAGACCACCACGAAGGCGGCCAGGATGCCGATGTTGGTCAGGTCCGCGACGGCCTTGATCGGGAAGACGCCGGCCAGGAACGCGGAGGCGATGCCCGCGATCCAGGTGACGCGCTGCGGGGTGCCGTGGCGGTCGGTCTTGGCGAACCAACCCGGCAGGAGCCCGTCGCGGCTCATGGAGAACCAGACGCGGGTGACGCCGAGCAGGAACGTCAGCATCACGGTGAGGATCGACAGGACCGCGAACACGGAGATGATCGTGGCGATGACCGGAAGCCCCACGCCGTTGAATGCGGAGGCGAATCCCGCCGTCGGGTCGATGTCCCGGTAGTTCTGCATGCCGGTGAGCACCAGCGTTGCGGCGACGTAGAGGAGCATGGCGATGATCAACGAGAAGATGATGGCCTTGGGCATGTGTTTCTTGCCGTCGGTGGACTCCTCGGCCGCGGTGCTCATGGCGTCGTAGCCGAAGACCGCGAAGAACACCGTCGCGGCGCCCGCCATTACCGGGCCGAATCCGCTGGGCATGAACGGGTCGTAGTTACCGGTGTTGATGTAGAAGATGCCCAGGCCGATGATGAACAGGATCAGCACGACCTTGATCGCGACTGCAACCAGTTCGAATCGCCCGAAGGCCCGGGTGCCGCGGGAGAGGATCCACGTCACCAGGACACAGACCACGATGGCAGGGATGTTGACGATGCCGCCCCGGCCCTCGTCCGCGGTGGATGCAGCCCAGTCGGGCATGTCCACGCCGATCCCGGCGAGGAAGGCGTCGAAGTAGCCGGAGATGCCGATGGCCACCACCGCCACGATGGCGATGTACTCGAGCAGCAGATCCCAGCCGATGAACCAGCCGATGATCTCCCCGAGGGCCACGTATCCGTAGGTGTAGGCCGAGCCGGCGCGGGGGATCATGCCGGCGAATTCCGCATAGGACAGGGCTGCCGCCGCCGATGCCAGGCCGGCGATCAGGAAGGAGATCAGGACGGCTGGGCCGACGCCGGGCTCGGTATCGCTGCCGTGGGCCACCAGGCCGGCCAGGGAGAAGATGCCGACGCCGATGATGCCGCCGACACCGATCGCGGTCAATTGCCACAGTCCGAGGGACTTGGCCAAGCCGCTGTGTTTGCTCTCTTCCTCGATTTCATCGATCGGCTTCCGCCGCATGATTGACTGCGATTTGTCTTTGGCGTTCATGAAGGACTCCTGAGTCGACGTGTCCAGCATTTCGGCCGCCTCGTGACGCAAGCGGTCTCGTCAACCCAGTATGCGAGCCTAGCCGCCATTTATAAAGACCCACATCGCAGGCCGGTCGGTGGGCGCGGGTCGGCCGACGTCCTAGATCGTGAGCCGCAGTGCCACTGTGTCGCCCCCACCTTTGTGCGAGACCGGCGCAGGACGTGAATGCTGATGCCAGGCCTTTCTCGAAATGTCGTACAACTCTTGGAGTCCTCGTGGAACTGGAGGCCGCCATCAAGCAGAATCATCACGGACCGGGATACCGCCGAAGGCGATGTGCTGCCGATTCGGCTCAATGCCTCCGGGCCACCGGCCACCGGCCGATGCCCGACCAACGGCAACGTCAGCGGCGGGCGATGGCTTCCAAGAGCTGACGGAACGCGGTGAGCCGACGATCGGCCGTCGACGGATCGCGTGAAGCATCGATCCCTGCCTCGCGAATCGCACCGACAAGCAACGCGGCAATCGCCTCCACATCAATGTGAGGTGCAACGTCGCCGGAGTCCTGGGCGCGGCGCAGCCCATCAACAAGCGCATTCAGGGTGCGCTGCGAGCCAATGCCTCTACGCTGCATGCCTACGAGTTGTGGACCCGAAACGTTGTAGAACAGGCCCAGTTCCCTCGTGGTGGCCAGTTTCAGCATGGCGCGCGGGTAGGCGCAGAGTTGTTCGATCCAATCTGTCTGCTGTGCGGCGTCCCGTTCTGCGTCGATGATCAGGTCGTGACCCACCAATTGGTAGGTTTCGGCGAGGAGCGCCGTTCTGCCCGCGGGGAAGTGCGCGTACAAGGTGGCGCGCGAGGTTCCTGCACGCTTGGTGATGCGCTCGATGGTTGCCGCGTCGAGCCCTCCTGCACTGATGATCCCGATGACCGCCCGAACCAGGTCTCGACGGGTCCGCATTTGCTGGCGCTGTCTGAGCGTGATTGCGGGCTCTTCAGACGCGGAATCGAACCCATCGCTCGCTGGCACGTCACTGGCCGAGGGAGAATCCGTTGCCACGCTCATGCTCGTTCGACCAATGCCGGAGCCTCGGCATGGAGCGCGGCGTCGAGGGCATCGATGACCCGATCGAGCTCGTGCTTTTCGATGACCAGTGGCGGACGGATCTTGAGCACGTTATCGTGCGGGCCAATTCGACTGATCAGGATGTTCTCGCGCAGCAGCGCCTCAACAATGTTCTTGGCCAGTGGGGCATTGGCTTGACCCTGCTCATCGACGAGGGCCAGTCCGAAGAACAAGCCACGTCCCTTGGCTGCCGCAACGCTCTTGTGCTTCGTTGCGATTGCGCCGAGGCGCGCTTCCACATGACGGCCAAGATCCCCTGTGCGGGCCACAAGGTCTCGATCCTTGATCTCGCCCAACACGGCTCGGCCGGCTGCTGCTGCCGCGGGAGTTCCGGCGAACGTATTGAAGTACATGTTGGCGCTGCTGAAATCATCCAGCACTTCCTCGGTGGTGATGACCCCGCCCATGGGGTAACCATTGCCCAGGGGCTTGCCCAAGGTAACCAGATCAGGGTTGATTCCGGTTGCCTGGTGTCCCCACCAGACATCGCCCAGGCGTCCGAGGCCAACCTGGACTTCATCGGATATGACCAGGCCGCCGGCGGCATGGATCCGTTCGGTGAGGTCTGCCAGGTAAGACTCCGGGAGCCGTGGCAGTCCCTCCGTGGAGAAGGCAGGCTCGATCAGCAGGGCCGCGAGTCCGTGGCCGTCCTTTGCGAGTGAGGCAATGGCGGCGTCGATCTGGGCGAAGGCTTGGCCAAGCAGTTGGTCCGGATCCGCAGCCTGCTCCGAGTCGAGATCCGGGATGCCAATGACTCGAACGTGTTCTCCGAAGGGCTCGGAGACGGGTAGCCCGGTGGTGAGCGCAGCAAGGGAGATCGTGTTGCCGTGGTAGCTGTGATCGGTGACGATCACGCCACGCCTGCCGGTCCGATGCCGGGCAATGCGCAGTGCGAGTTCATTGGCCTCCGAACCGCTGTTGGTGAAGTACACCCGGTTCAGCGGTTCGTCAAAGGTGGCGAGCAATTCCTCGGCGTAGTCGATCACCGGCTCACTGAGGTAGCGAGTGTGGACGTTGTAGGTTCCGAGCTGTCGGGAAACCGCGTCGGCAACCCGCGGATTCGCGTGTCCCACCTGCGGAACGTTGTTGTAGGCGTCGAGGTACCGTTGCCCATCGGCATCGGTCAGCCAGACCCCTTCGCCGGCAACAAAGTGTCGCGGCCGGTCGTAGAAGAGCGGCGAGTATGGGCCGATGGTCTTCGCCCGTCGAGCGAGCAGTTCGTTGTCACGGTCGGTCAAGGCAGTCTCCTTCGCAGGGGTGGACGGGTTGATGAACTTGCGGCAAAGCTCCAGAACGGCCGGGAGTGCCTCGGCGCGCAGGAAGGCACTGGTTTCAACCTCGGGTCGGTCCGCTGCCCACCCGAGGTAGGTCAGCCCCCGGGCGAGAACGAGGGCATCGAGCGCCGCCCGTGCAGCCTCGGGGATTTCCATGTGCCTTTCGTAGGCAGCCAGAAGCGCGCCCTTGTATTCCTGGGCCCGCGGATGGCGGTGGTACCAGAACAACACCGTCGCGATGTCAAAGAGCCACCAGCCCTCACCAAAGTCGTCGAAGTCGATCAGCGTGAGGTTTCCCCGGGCGGTGAGGACATTCTCGGGACTGAAGTCGGAATGGATCACTCCATACACATCGGAGCCGGTACCGAGGCCAGCCAGGACCTGGCGAATCGAGTCCATGGCCGAGTCGATCAGGGCGCGGTCCGCGGCGGAACCCGCCAGCCCGCGAGGATCACCCCAGAGCGGCGATGGACCAACCAGCCCGTCGGCATCCCAGGGGTCACGTGAATAGCCGTGGATTCGACCGACCTGGCGGGAGACCCGGTGGAAGCGTCCGCACAGATCCCCGAGCTGCTCAAAGACCTCAATGTCGGGATCGTCCTGGCCAATCAGTGCAAGGTCGGCGTTGCCCAGCGGAGTCGAGTCCTTGACCCACCATTGGACATCCACTTGATGAGCCGTTCCCAGGTCGTCCCGCACGACGGCGAACAGGTCGCCGTCCCGGGAACGGCGGACCTCCGGGACGGGGAAGCCGGTTTCATGCAGGGCAACCACATACGCATTTTCGGTGCGGACCTGCTCATCGGTGCGGTGCCCGTGGCGATGAATCCGAAGCGCATAGCACCCGTCGGGATCCGCAACGCGGAATACGACGTTCTCCCGATGCTTCACAAACTCGATCTCCGCATCGCCGGCGATGGAGAAGGACGGTAGGGCACGCCGGGCCAGTGAAAGCGCCTCTTCGCGGGACAGCATCGACATGGTGGTCCTTTCAACGGTGTCCTCTTGGACTGAACTTGGAATCTGGAACCAATACTCGCAGTGCGGAAGCCGGCACGGAATAGCGTTCTGGTTTCCAGAATCAGATTCTACTAACTGGAACGCTATTCACATGGTCTGCGTCACATCGGTAGATTCGCTTCACGCCGTTCACACCGGGACGGCGCCCGGGACTAAACGAAAGGAACCTTGGAGACCATGAACGAAGCTGATCACTTGGGCATGCCGCAGCGGGTGGTGATCACCGGCGGTTCCTCCGGCATCGGGCTGGCCGTGGCAAAGTACTTCCTCGACAATTCGGCCAGCGTCGGCATCATCGGGCGGGACTTGGCGAAACTGAATCATGCGGCGAAGGAATTGGCTCCGGCATCGCCGGACCGGTTGGCCGTGGCCCGAGCCGACGTGAGCGAGGAAGACGAAGTTCAGGCGGCGATCGAGGCGCTGGCCGAACGGCTCGGCGGAATCGACCTTGTAGTCGCCTCGGCCGGAACCGACGGAGAAATGGGCACCGCGTGTGAGGACCTGACGGCAGCATCGTTCCGCGAAGTGCTCGACGTCAACGTGGTTGGAACGTTCCTGGCCGTCAAGCACGCCTTGCCGCATCTGAAGCTATCCGCCTCGGCGAGCGTCGTGATCGTGGGGTCTGATTCAGGCTTCGTTTCGGTACCCGGCATGCTGGCGTACAACGCATCCAAGGGAGCCCTCGTGCAGATGACACGGGCACTGGCCGTTGAGCTCTTTGACGCCCACGGAATTCGGGTCAACAGTGTTTGGGGTGGCTTGTGAAAAAGTGAAATATCCGACGCTAAGGTCTTCTCGAGCGCCGTAGCGGCCTGTATTTGCCGGGTTTGATCTTGTTGGTGCGTGGCCAGGTGTAATCGCCGGTTAGGTTGATATGTTCCCATCCCAGGGGCGAGAGGAACCGCAGCAGCTCAGGGTCCGTGGCGTTACCCTCCTGATCCAAGGTGGTGATCGTTCGGTCAAGGTAGACCGTGTTCCAGAGAACGATGGCCGCGGTGAGAAGATTCAGCCCCGAGGCCCGGTAGCGCTGCTGCTCAAAGGATCGATCGCGGATCTCTCCCAGACGGTTGAAGAACACCGCCCGGGCCAGGGTGTTCCGTGCTTCTCCCTTGTTCAGGCCGGCCGTGACCTTGCGGCGCAGGTCGGGATCTTGGAGCCAATCCAGCAGGAAGAGAGTTCGTTCCAATTTGCCCAGTTCCCGCAGCGCGGTGGCGAGTCCGTTCTGGCGTGGATAGGCGCCGAGTTTGCGCATCATCAAGGATGCGGTCACGGTGCCGGTCTTGATGGATGTCGCCAGGCGGAGGATTTCATCCCAGTGCGCGGTGATGGTCTGTGTGTTGATGGTGCCGCCGACCAACGGCGCCAACGTCGACAACGCAGGATCATTGGTGGGCGTGTAGAGACGGGTGTCGCCGATGTTGCGGATCCGGGGCGCGAACCGGTATCCAAGTAAGTGCATGAGGGCGAAAAGGTGGTCGGTGAACCCTGCGGTGTCGGTGTAGTGCTCCTGGATCGCCAGATCGGACTCGTGATACAGCAACCCGTCCAAGACATAGGTCGCGTCACGGTCACCGACATTGATGAGTTTGCTGTGGAAGGGCGAATATTTATCCGAGACGTGCGTGTAGATCATCCGTCCGGGCTCGGCCCCATATTTCGGGTTCACATGCCCGGTGGATTCGGCATGGCTGCCGGCACGGAAGCGCTGCCCGTCCGAGGACGAGGTGGTGCCATCGCCCCAGTGCGCCGCGAAGGAGTGTGCGTGCTGGGCATTGACCAGCTCGGCCAGGGCGGCACTGTAGGTTTCATCCCGGATATGGGAAGCCTGCTGGCGGTCCAATTGGGCATAGGTGACGCCGGTGCATGATTCGGACATCTTGGTCAATCCCAAGTTGATTCCGTCGGCCAGGATTGCGGTGAGCAGGAGCTGTTTGTCCTTGGAGGGTTGGCCGGACTTGAGATTGGTGAAGTGTCGGGTGAAGTGTCGGGTGAAGCCCGTCCAGCCATCAACTTCCATCAACAGGTCGGTGATTCGTATCCGCGGGAACATGGCGCTGGCCTGATCGATCAAGGGTTGGGCGTGTTGTGGCACGATCGTCTCGAGCGGGGTGATCTTCACGCCGTTTTCCGTGATCAGCACCCCGGCCAGTTCATCACGGGAGGCCAGCGCGTTGACTTGGTGCAGCCGTTCGCTGAGCAGAGCAAGACGGTCCTTGAGATATTCTTCGCCGCCATTGGTTGTGACCAGGGGCAGTTCCCCGGCGTTCTTCATGGCCGTGTAGTCGGAGCCGGCCAGCAGGTAGTCATCGAAGTCGCGGAATTGCCGGGAGCCGGTGACCCATATGTCTCCGGACCGCAGCGCATTCTTGAGTTCCGCCAGGGCGCAAAACTCGTAGAATCCACGGTCTGTGCCGTTCTCGGTGAAAACCAGAGGCTTCCACCTGGCCCGGATGAACGACGTGGGTGCATCCTCCGGGATCTTTCGGGCACCGGCGGTATTCATGGTGCGGATGACCTTGATGGCGGCCAACAGGTCCTGCGCAGCTGGGGCTGCCTGGAGGTCAAGGACGGCAAGAAATGCCGGGGTGTAGCGGCGCAGAGTGGTGAAGTGTGCACTGACGAGGGAGAGGTGGTCCTCGCGTGCGGGCCGGGTCAGTTCCTTGGCTTGGGCGATGCTTTCGGCCAAGGATTCCCAGCCAATGGCTGTGTCGATCGCGGCGAAGGGATCCTCCCCGTTCTCCTTGGCTGCAATCAGGGCATCGCCGAGCTTGAAGTGCAGGCGCATCATGGCTGCGACGGTGGCACGGGAGGCCAGGGTGTTCTGGTTTTGTTTGTTCCGGGCGGTGCGAATGATCCGGCCAATAATTCGATCATGCAGATCGATGATTTCGTCGGTGACCGTTGCCATGCTTTCCACGGACATCGCGAACAGGGTCGCATACCTGCGTCCGGGTTCAAACTTGGCCAGGTCTGCCGCGGTCATCGATGCGCCCTCGCGGGCCAACTTCAGCAACCTGTTCCGGTGCACCAGTTTGCCGGCATCCCAGGGCAGGCAAAGAGCACGCCAGGTGGTGAGCCGGTCGATGTGCTCGTTCATCGCCCGTGCGTTGGGTCGCAGTGGTGCCTGCCGCAGCCAGCCGATTTCGGTCAAGGAACTATCGGTGCGGCGAAGCAACAAACCATCCAGACGACCTCGGTGCTCGACGGAGAGTTGGTCTCCCAAGATGGCGTAGATTCGCCGGTTCGCCCGGGTCAGCGCCTGCGCGCAGGCCCTTTCAATGATCCCCACCCCGGGCGAGGCAACCTTCCTTGAGCGCAGGAAGTCCCGTGCGCCTTCGACCAAGACAAGGCCCTTGTCAGTTTGTGCGGCCACCTCGCCCACGTGTTCCACGAGCTGACGAAAATCCGCGATTCCAAATGCAGACATGCCCAGATACGCGCGAAGCTCCCGTCCATGCTCTTGCCGCGTTTCCCCACGTGTCCCATATTCATCCCAGGCTTCGGCCGAGATCGTCAGGCGGGCCGCGACCCAGTCGATCATTTCAGTGGGCACTTCGGTGTCGTCGGCCAGCGCGATACCCGGGTGCCGAAGCAGACACAGCTGGATGGCAAAGCCCAACCGGTTGGCATCTGCGCGGCGTTGGCGAATCAACGACATGTCCGCTTCGCTGAGTGTGTAGTGGGCAGCCAGGTCCTCGGTGCCGGTGGGGATTTCAAGGACTTGGCCGCGTTCGGCAGTCGTGAGCAAGGAACGCAGGGCCATGTCAGAAATCCTTGTTCGTTGGAAGGCCGCGATCTACGGACTTGTCCTCGCGCTGCTGCGGAGCACCATGCCCGCGAGTCATGGTTTGGCCAGGTGCCGGTAGATGGTGGGACGGCTGACGCCGAATTCCTGGGCGATGTGCTCGACGGTATGGGCCCGTTTCCCGTCGGCATCCTTTTCCTCATACATTTCCCTTGCCAGCTTGACCTGGTGGGGACCGAGCTTTGGTTTCTGCCCACCGGTCCGCCCGCGTGCCCGGGCGGCGGCCAGCCCGTCGCGGGTTCGTTCGGACATCAGCGCGTGTTCGAACTCGGCGATCGAGCCGATGATCTGGAAAAACATCCGTCCGGCGGGTGAGGAGGTGTCGATGCCCTGGTCCAGGACCACCAGGTCGACGCCGCGCTCCTGCAACGTCTTGGAAAGGTCGATGAGGTTTTCCAGCGACCGCCCGAGTCGGTCCAGCTTCGTGACAACGAGCTGATCGCCGGACCGGTTGGCCGAGAGCAGCGCCTTGTCGAGTTCGGGCCTACGCGCGAGTTTCCCCGAGGCGGTGTCGAGGAACACCTGCTCGCAGCCGGCCGCGCGCAGGGCATCATGTTGGGCCTCGGGGTGCTGATCACGTGTTGAGACACGCCCGTATCCGATTCGCATGACCAAAATGTATCACCAACCTGGTTGAGCGTTACATTGACGCGTACACGGCAAGCGTTACAAAATCGCCCGCGGGAATCCGCGGGCCACGAACCCGGAAGAAGAGTGTCTCGAGAACGATCGTTAGCGATACAGAGCAATTCAGAACTCTGAATGTTCGAGTGATGTTGAATTCAATTTCTACTTGCCGCACTCGCGATTGCGATCTAGTGTGTACCTGTAACCACATCGCCAGTCACCACAAAACGACTAACCACGGAACCACTTCTACTGAATGAGATGCGAGTCGATATGCCCCCGTTTGAAGAGAACCCAGAATTTGCCCCTAAGACCTGGGGCGCAGATAAGCTGCGAATCGACACCGACCAGTTCAAGCTCTTTTTGCAGCCCGTCGAGGGGGACGCTCGCGACCAAGAGACGGATCCCTCGTGGCTTATTCGCACGAACGCGAAGGGGAAGCCCAGTACGGCTGACGTTCTTCAATTGGTAGCGTCACGTGAGAACCGAATTTACGATGCCTGTGGCACCGACGGGTTCGCGAAGAATGCCGACACGGCATTCTTCGTCCCTACCACAGACCCCAAACTCGGTGCACAACTGGAGCTCTCACCGACCAACGGACTGCAGGCCGCACTCACCGGGTATGGGAAACCACTACCCAAGGGTGCAAAAATCACAGGATGGTGGGGCATTAGTGAAAAGAATGCTGACATCCTGGTCGCTCGTAAGGGGCTCGTTGTCGGCGTGACCTATGGTTCCATCTCACAAGTGGGGCGCGTTCTCGATATTGCGTATGTAGATCCGTTTACGAAGCGTCGCGCCTTCGTCTACCTGCCTCTGGGCAACGAAATTCGTGATGCAATGCAGGGCTATGTGCCAGGAATGAACCAAAGCGGACGGTACTACTGGCTATAGCGGGGACGGTCACCTTCCGGTGGCCTTCTCCGTTGGGATAGCGGCCGTGGGCGAATGTGGTTAATGCACAGCAGCGAGGGCCATCGGAACAACGGCTGACGCTAACGCGCAATCCTGCTCCATTACTACTCAGACCCTTAGGGGACGGGCAACGAGCGTGAGTTATCTCTGGGTTTACTTGAGGCCCGACCGTACTAAGCCCGCTACGATTTGTCGCTGCAGGAAGACGTAAAGCAGGAATACAGGCAGGCAGGCCATTCCGCTGGCGGCCATGATCGCGCCCCAGTTGCTGCCTTCGGCCCCCATGAAGGACCGGATACCGACCTGCACCACGCTGGTTTCCTGCTGCATAACAAGCAAGGGCCAGGTGTACTCGTTCCATGCAGAGATCATGAGGATCACGGCCAGTGAGGCCAGCGCGGGCACAAGATTGGGCACGATAACAAGCCAAAGCGTCGCCCAGGTGCCGCGCCCGTCCATTGAACTAGCGTCGATGAGTTCACGCGGGATTGCCTGCATGTGCTGCCGCAGCATGAGCACGGCGAAGGCCGAGCAGAGGTTGGGCACCACGATGCCGGCAACAGTGTTAAGTAGCCCGAGCTGCGAGACGAGTACGTAGTTGGGGATCATTGTCACCTGGAACGGCACAAGCCAAGAGGCGACGAAAAGCAGGTAGACCACCTTGCGGCCCGGGAAGTCGAACACGGCGAATCCGTAGGAGGCGAGGATGGCGACGAGCAATTGCGCGAGGCTCATGGTGAGCGCCATTATGGCGGTGTTGCCGAGCATCTGGAGCATCGGTATCGCCTCGAAGACGTAGGCGAAGTTCTCGAATGAGAACGACGGCGCCATCAGCTGCCCGCCAACCATCGCTCCGGGGGCGGCGAATGCTGTGATCACAAGCCACAGAAGTGGTACTACGGCGAGCAGGGCAAGCACGAGCATAACGAGGTGTGCGGGTCCCTGGCGCAGGAGCCAGGTTCCGGTCCTGTGAATCAGCGGTGCCACGGGTGCGAGCACAATGGGGGCGATCGGCTGCAGGGGCTGCACGAGGGAGAATGCCATGAGCGGTTCCTAGTCGTCGAAGAAGCTAAGCCGCTCGCTGAGTTCTACGAAGAACCAGGCGATGAGGCTGAAGGAGATGAAGAAGAGCACGCCTGCGGCGGAGGAGATACCAGCGTCGAAGTTCTGGAAGCCGAAGACGTAGAGCAGGTGGTAGACGTTGGTTGAGCTGGAGCCCGGTCCGCCCTTGGTGAGCAGGTCGATGAGGGGGAAGGACCATTGCGCGACGAGCAGAACCGCCATGAGTCCGAGAAAAGCAAGTGTCGGGGAGAGCAGTGGTAGCACGATAGTCCACGTGATCCGCCGTTCACTGGCTCCGTCGATTGCTGCCGCCTCGGAGTAGATCGGGTCGATGCCCGTATAGCCGGCGCTGACCATGAGGACCCCGAAGCCGATCATCTGCCAGCCGAGGATCACGACGATCGCCCAGAGCGACGTGTTCGGGTCGCGGAAGACGTTGCCGAGTTCGATGCCTGCGGCGGCGGCCCATTGCGTAATGAGCCCGGTTTGTTCGGCGAAGAGCCAGCGCCAGAGTGCGCCGGTCGCGACGGGGGTCATGAGGTAGGGCAGGAAGATCAGTGCCTGGTACGCGTTTGAGGCGCGGCGGCCCAGGCGGCGCACGACGAGTACTGCGGCAGTGGGTAGCAGAACGAGGAAAATGATCCCGGCCAGGACGTACAGTCCGGTGTTCGCCACCGCTGCGCGCATCTCGGGCAGGTTGATGACATCGGTGTAGTTACCCAGTCCGACGTGGGTCGCCGGCGACGTGGGCAACATATTCCAGTCGTAGAACGAGAGGTTCACGGTCTGGATGAGGGGTGCATAAATCCACACTCCGACGAGCACCAACGCGGGGAGCACGTAGAGGTATGGCAAGAGGGGCTTGATGTTGCGCAGCCGGCGGGGTCTGCGGGTCTGGGCTGGTGTGGCGTCGGGTTCTCGGAGACCTTCAAGAGGTAGGGGACTGAACATCAGCTCTCCAGAAGCCCAGTTGCGACGAAGGACTTCCCCGCGCGGGCCTGGTCCATCCATTCCTGCGCTTGTACGGGTGAGATCTCGTAGACGGTCGGGCCGTCGGCGAGTGTAAGCTGCGAGTGCACAATACGGTCGGGATAGACATGGACGAGGTTTGCGCTTTGCGCCGCATCCCTGGCCCGCGACTGACCCAGGGGTAGGGCCAGGTCCTGCGTGTAGCAGGTGGCTGCCGCGACGGAGACCGGGATGCCCGCGAAGGTTGAGTGCGTCGAGTAGTGGAAGTGCCCGGCTAGGATGCCGCGCACGTCTGTGCCCTGCACGACCTCCTGGAAGGGCGCAGTGTCACTGAGCTCGACGAGTTGCAGCAACGGCAGGATGGTTGGCATGGGCGGGTGGTGCAACGCGATGAGAGTGCCATGTTCGGCGGGTGTCGCAAGTTGTTCGCGCAGCCAGTCCAGTTGTGCCGGGGCGATCTCGCCGTGGTGGTGGCCGGGCACAGTTGAGTCAAGCGCAATGATGCGTAAGCCGTTTACTTCATGCACGCGGTCGATAGGTCCGGTGCCCGCCGGCTCGCGCAGCAGCTCAGTACGGAACGCCGCTCGGTCGTCGTGGTTGCCCATCACCCAGAGCACGGGGCATCCGCGTTCCACGGCGAAGGGCTCGACGAGTTCGCGCAGACGCACGTAGGCATCCTCGGCACCGGCATCGGCCAAGTCACCGGTGAGCACGATGGCGTCCAGATGTGTGCCGGCAGCGCGTAAACGGTCGAGCAGAGCGGCTAGGTTCGCGTCTGAATCAACGGCTCCGTAGAGGGGTCGGCGCTCGTTCACCAGGTGCGTGTCACTGAGGTGCAAGATCGCGTGGCTCGGGTCGGGGTACTGGCCGATGTTCATGAGGTTCCCTCTGAGGTGGTGGTCACGAGGCGGGTGCGAAGCGCTTTGAGATCGTCATCGTTGAAGTCGTGGCTGCGCAGGTAGCCGGCCACTCCCCCATGCTTGACGTCGAGGCAATTGAGGAGAGCCTCAAAGATATGTGCGGGGCTGCCGTTGACGATCTCCATGACGTTGTTGGGCAAAGATGTAGCGTCGATGAGGAGTGATTCCAAGATTGTTTTGGTCCAGGTTCCTCTGAGATTGGCGTGGGTGGCCGCATAGTCGCGGACGACCTCAGCGCGCGGTGTCCCGACGGCCAGGAGTGCGAGAGCGACAACGATGCCGGTACGGTCTTTACCTGCGGTGCAGTGGACGAGCACCGCTCCTTGCTCGTGCCGGGCGATGGTTCGCAGGGCGGTGATGATCATCGGACCGTATCGGTCGATGAAGCTCTCGTAAAGGGCAGCGAGTGTCTGCTCGGTTGTTAGTACCGCGGTCGGGTTGAGTAGCTCGACGGGGATGCCGGTGCGCTGAATGCCGGGAAACTCGTAGCTCGCCGACTCGACTTCTTCAGTGGAGCGGAGGTCGATGATGAGATCAATGCCGAGCGCGCCGAGCGCGGCTGTGCCTGCTGCGTCGAGGCGTGCCGGGGAGTCGGACCGGTACAGCCGACCGGGTGCAATGATGCCTCCGGTGGCATTCCAGTTGCCGGTGCTTCGCAGGTTGTAAAGCCCCGGAACGGGGGCACCCTGTGTGCCCTCGTTTCGATCAAGCGTGGTTGAGGTCACTCTTTGACCAGCTTCTGGGCACGTGCTGCAGCGTCTGCCATGGTCGTCTTAGGGTCAGCGCCCTGGTAGGCGACCTGCTCGACGGCGTCCATCATGATGGTCGCTATCTGCGCGTAGTTTTTGCCCGGGTAGGCCACCCACGGTTCGATGACATCAAGCTGTTCGAGGTTCGGGGTGAGCAGGTCGGCCTGCTTGGTTGCCCATCCTGCGAGGGGTCCGCCCTCCTGGGTCATGGTGGTGCGCAGCGGCAGGTAGCCGATCTGCGGAGTAATGACTTCGTATGCGGCAGGACTCGTCATGAATTTCGTGAACTCCCACGCGGCCGCCTGCTTGGCGGGGTCCTGCGTGAAGATCGAGAGCATGGATCCGGATGAGGTCGGCACTACGCTCTGACCTTCGATGCCGGGCATGGGGGCTGCGGCGAGTTCCCAGCCGCCGGCAGCGGCGCCCTTTTGGAAAGCTGCCTGCATCGAAGCGGAGTTGATGTGCATCTGCGTGTTACCGGCGGCGAAGGCTTCGTACTGGTCGTTGAAGTCGCCGTTCTGCAGGACGCCGGCTTCGTGCAGCTCCTGCATCGCGGCGAGGGGCTCGGTAGCGCGGGGCTCACCGGCCATGATCGTGGATCCGTCCGCGCTCAGCACGTGGCCACCGGCTGAGCGCACCATTGACTGGTAACACCACTCGCCGACTGCATCGAGGCACGAATTGCCGAAGGACGGCGTGCCGGTCTTTTCGGAGACCTTGGTGGCGATGTCCGCGACAGATTCCCAGGTCGAGAAGTCGGGGTTGGTGATGCCGGCGTCGGCAAGTGCCGTGGCGTTGTAGAAGAAGATCGGCGTCGAGAGGACGTAGGGGATGCCATAGGTGTTCCCTTCGACGACGCCAAAGTTCTGCACCTTCTCGTGCATGGGGTACTCACCGGCGAAGTGCTCGTCGATGGCGTCCTGCCCGTAGAGTTCGTTCAGGGGCCGAGCTTGGAGGTCGCTGACCGCGTAGCTGAGGGTATCGAAGGTCATTTGTACCACGTCCGGCGGGTTGCCGGCGACGACCTGCCGTTGCACGCTCGCTGAAGTACCGCCGGCGGCTGTCGAGTCACCGTTTGCCTGGGGGATGACATCCACATTGGGGTACTTGGCCTCGAACTGCTCGACGAGAGAGAGGATCGGAGCTTCCCAGGTGGCGGAGGCGAGGTTGTAGCTCTCGAAGACGATCTCCACTTTTTGGCCGGGTTCAAAAGCGGGCGCGGGTGTTAAGGAAGCGGCTGTGGTGGCAGTTGGTGCGCAGCCGGTGAGGGCAAGCGCCGCGGCTGCGCCGAGGCCGAGGTAGCCAAGGAGGCTGTGGCGTTTGGGCATGGTGTTTCGCTTTCACAATAGGTAAGGAATGGTTGATGCTGCAGTAACGTCAGGCAGATACGAGGGAGCGATCGGCCGTGGCCAGTTCAGAGTCCGGCTGCCACTCGAGGCGGCGGCCGCTTGCCCGGTCGAAGAGATGTAGATGCTCGATCGCGGCACCGGCGCGAAGCGCCTGGCCCTCTACGATGGCGGCGTCGGCCGGGGTGCGGAGCACGACGCTTTGGCGCTCTTCGCCGAAGGTGCAGAATAGGAGGTTTTCGTGGCCAAGCCGCTCGACGGTCTCGACAAGAAGATCCAGCTGCACCGGGCCAGCACCGTCGATCAACAAATGCTCGGGGCGAAGCCCGAGAACGGCATCGATCGGAGGCGTTGCGCCGGCCCACAGATTCGCGGCGATGCCGTCCCCGATAGCACGAACAATGCCGTGTTCGGAGGTGAGGCTGACGTTGGAGAGGTTCATGGGAGGGCTGCCAAGGAATCCTGCGACGAAGACCGAGGCGGGCTTGGCATAAACATCGAGCGGCGTACCAACTTGTTCAAGGCGTCCGCCGTTCAGCACGGCGATCTTCGTGGCCATCGTCATCGCCTCAACCTGGTCATGGGTGACATAGACGAACGTGGCACCCAGCCGGTGGTGTAGGTCCACGAGCTCGTGACGTGTGGCGGTGCGCAGCTTGGCGTCCAGATTGGATAAGGGCTCATCCATGAGGAAGGCCTTGGGCTCGCGGACCAGGGCGCGGCCAACGGCCACGCGCTGCCGCTGTCCGCCGCTGAGCTCCTTGGGCTTGCGATCGAGCAGATGGCCGATGTCGAGCACCTCGGCAACTCGTGCGACTTGCTCGCGGATCGCACTCTTAGCCATCCGCCGGGCACGCAGCGGGAACGCGAGATTATTGGCGACGCTAAGGTGCGGATAGAGCGCATAGCTCTGAAAGACCATCGCGAGGTCACGGTGCCGCGCGTGCTGGTGTGAAACGTCAAGGCCGTCAACGAGGAACCGGCCCTCGGTGGTGGGCAGCAAACCGGCCAACATCCGCAGCAGGGTTGATTTACCGCATCCGCTCGGCCCCAGCAGCACAAGGAAGTCGCCGTCATCGACAGTCAGGCTGACGTCGTCGACAGCCACAGTTGATCCAAAGCGGCGACTGACCCGCTCGATATTGATGCTGCCCATCCAGACTCCTTGTAATCATGCGCCGCTTGAAGTGCGGCGTAATTCCATTACAGCGGATAATGCTAGACGGAAAAAGTATTACAGGTTAACGGAGGGTGAATCTGTTTCAGTGTCGCCTGGGCGGCGATTGCCGGTCACCACGCGGATGACGTCGTCGAAAACCGTCGCGGCCCTATCGCTGACACCGCGAGTCTCTCCCACTGCTGCGACGAGCGCATTGAGCAGGAAGATCTGAAGGATGTTGCTCGTCAGCACGGATTCTGGCCACGGTAGTCCTGAGGCCCCAATGATGAGTTTCTCGTCAACCATCCCGGCAAGCGCTGATCGAGGGAAACTTGAGACGGCAACTACACTGGCGCCAACAGCACGTGCGGCCTCGACTGACGACAAGGTGGAGGAGTTTTCGCCGGAGTCGCTAATCGCCAGCACTACGTCACCGGGCACCAACAGTCGACATGCGAGAAGCTGCAATGTGGGATCCTGCGGAGCATCTACGACAATGCCGACGCTCATGAATCTCAGCGCAATCGCGGAGACCGCCGCTGCCGAGCCTCCTGCACCAACGAGCAGGATCCGCCTCGCGTCGGCGACCAATGCCGCAGCGCGGGTGAAAGCTTCCAGGTTAACCGTCGCCGGCGCAGCATCGATTTCCCGCGACGCCTCGGCGAACAAGCGATACAGAGCGTGCTTATGAACGTTACTGCCGCGGGCTGCTTGGGCTGCAGCGCCTTCATCACGCACGAGTAAGGTGCGCAAATGTGGGTAACCGTCGAATCCCATTGACTGACAGGCACGAGTCACGGTTGCCGCAGAGGTCCCAACCTGCGCACCAATTTCAGCGGCGCCCAGCCGACTGGCAATCGACGGATCTCGAACAATCGCTTCCGCCACATTGCGTTCCCGAGGACCGAGGTCCGGAATCGCGGCGCGTATCAGCATGATGGTTGACCCCACCTCAGGATTCAGCATGACCCAATCATATCCAGAACCTGTAACGGCATCACCGATGACAAAGAAGCCTGCAATGGATTTTCACTTGCTGGTCGTTACGGCACCGTCACTAGCTCGCGGCCCTTAGCGTGTGACCTTCACCGTTATCCGGCGTCGATTTGCCCACCTCTGTTTGACGCCACGCATGCACGCCCAGAGATTCCTTCAGCAGTGCCGGTTCGGGTGCTGTGTTGGCAAAGTCAGTTCCGCCTGCTCAGCCGATCAGCATAGAAGTCCCGTAATCTGCCCAAAGAGGCGCTCGAGAAGACCTTAGCGTCGGATATTTCACTTTTTCACAAGCCACCCCCATATGAACTGATCATCCCCGATGTGTATGCTCCCATCGCGGAGACGATGTCCTGGAAGAAAGGCAAGGCCTACGCCTTGCGTCCCGTATTCAGAGAACTTGGACAAGTTGCTGCTCTTGTTTATGAGGTCATCGAAAAGCACCAGGAAGACATCAAGACGACTGCAATCACTCGAGAAACGGGACTCTCCCCCACCAGCACCAAAAACGCACTGGAAATGCTCCAATCGTGGAACCTGATCTCCCGGACCGAATCGGGCTGGGAGATTTCCAAGACAGGGAATCTGCGCTCGTTGGCGGAATACTTAGGCGTTATTGAGTCTGTTGCGGCTCAGTATGCGGCTCACAAGAAGCAACGCGACGTATGGCACGCCTGGTTAGATAGCCGAGCCAATACTTTCGGGACGCTCGCTCTCATGACCGATGACTATGAGTACTCGGACGAAGATATACCCTTCTGGCCAGACATTGAGCCCCACGAAACCACCCTTGCTTCATTGACTCTGCGTGTAGGCGCTTAACTCAGGCTCTCCCGTTGATTGAAATCAATCAAGATTGAAAGATTTCAAGAAAGATTGATTTCAATCTTTCAAGCAGGTAGGACCGGGACATGCAAACAGTGATGGTTTATAGCGAAGCTGGTGGGGTATCAAAAACCACAACCGCAGTCTCCTTGGCGATGGTTGCGGCCGAACAAGGAATGAAAGTTCTACTAGTTGATCTTGATCCACGTGCAGCAACCACGAAATGGACAGGGGTTGAGCCGACAAGTCCCGGGCTAGACGTGGGGGCGATCCTGGCTGATGAGGATCCAGAAGGCTGGGCCGAGGACATCGCAGTGCAGTCGTTATGGTCAAACAACCTGCGAGTGATTCCTTCTTCAAGGTCCGTCTCGAATAGGGAAAAGGACTCTTCTGACCATCTCGATGTACGCCTGCGTACATCACTCATCGGTTGCACAGCAGATCTTGTTGTTATTGATTGCCCAAACAGGCAGGGGGGGCCGCTGACGCAATCAGCATTGAACGCAGCTGACACCGTACTGTATGCCGCTCGCCCTACTACTGATGGGCTTGATGGATTCGAAGGTGCGCAGCTGACAATCCAGAAGTTCCTAGCCACGCGAAAACGACTGGGCGTGCCAGCTACTTTGGTGGAAGCCGGAATTGTCGTTGGTGGTTACAAGGACACTGTCACCCCTAGAGCTGCCATCGCGTCAGTGGAAGTTCTGCGTGAGACCGGGCTCCTGCTGACGCCCCTCATTCCTGAACGAACCATCGTTAATGATGTGCGACTTTCGGGTGAGTGGTACGGAAACTATCGGAAGGGCGCTCCGGTGCTGGACGCCTACAAAGAAGTAGCAAAGAAGGTCCTGCGATGAGTGATGCAATGCCGGAACGACCGACCACCAGCCGGCGGCTCCCCAAACCTGCAGCCGATGTAAATGTGGACCCGATCGAGAATGCGCCTCCTGGGTCGCGAAGGGTTTTCTCAGCACCGGCTCCTCAGAAGGTACCTAGAACACCCGTCAGTACCCGACTCGACGATGAAACGATATATATCCTCAATCGAGTAAAACTCGATGAAAAACTCAAGATCTACGAGGCTATCGAGCTCGCGGTGAAAGAGAAGTGGGGTTCCTACGGAATCAAGAAATAAAGATTTCAATCTTTCATGAAAGATTGAAATCTTTCATGACGACCGTAAGGGTCTAGAGTCAAAGTAGCCTGCAAAGCAATCATTCTTGGCCGTCCCTCTCTGCCCCAGTCCGCTGGTCGGAAGCCAAACGCTTCGATACTGTTGGAAACACCCAAATACTTGCCTCACGGCAAACAACGTTTCTCTCTGTGGGGAACAACCGCGGTCCCCTGGCTTTGTCTCCGGGGGGCCGCACTTTTATGCCCTAAGGGCGACGGGGGGAGAGCCGTCGCTCGCCACCCTCAAGAGAACCCTGCAATGGCGCGAACGCAGCTTCGTAGTCCCCGACTTCAATGGTGACTTCCCGGTAGCCGGACCCGGGCTGTTCGCGGGTATTCGTTCCAACCAGTTTCACCCCCCAAGCGCAGGGCAGACCAAAACGTTGGGTACGGACGTATCCTAGATTTGGAATAAATGTTCTAAAATTGGGGTAGAAATGATAGATTTTCAGAATGTACGTTCGCTAGATGTTGAGGGCTCAGCGATCCCTCTCCTAGTCGCTGGAACATCCATTCCGGCAGGCTATCCCTCACCCGCCCAGGACTATTTCTCCGGCGAAATCAACCTCTCCGACTACCTGATCCACGACAAGACAAGCACCTTCATTGTGCGCGTCTCCGGCCATTCCATGCAGGGGGCAGGAATCTCCGACGGGGACGAGCTCATCGTCAACCGGGCACGCAAACCCGTGGACGGGTCCATCGTGGTGGCAGTCCTCGACGGAGAAATGACCGTCAAACGTCTTCGGCTCACCCCGCAAGGTGTGGTGCTCCAGGCCGAAAACCCCGAGTACCCGGATATCGTCGTGGGGGAGTGGGGAGCCCTGAGCGTGTGGGCAGTGGCGGAAACATGCATCCATCGACTCTAAGTGCCCCCTGGACCCCACAGCCGGACTCCAACGAATACATCGCCCACGTGGACGTCAACAGCTTCTACGTGAGTTGCGAGCGGGCCTTTGACCCGACGCTGATCGGCCGGCCGGTGATCGTCCTGTCCAACAACGACGGCTGCGCCGTCGCGCGGTCGGACGAAGCCAAGGCCCTGGGCATCGACATGGGCGCCCCCTGGTTCAAGCTCGCCCCCACCGCCGATCGAATGGGGCTGGTCGCCAAATCGAGCAACTACGAGCTCTACGGCGACCTCTCGGCCCGAACCATGCAACTGCTGGGCCGGCACTCGGCCTGGGTCGAGGTCTACAGCATCGACGAGGCATTCTTGGGCGTCCGCGGGACCCTGCCGGAACTGCAAGCTCTGGCCCGACGCATGAAGCAGGACGTGATGGACCACCTTGGGTTGCCGGTCTGCGTGGGGATCGCCAAAACGAAAACCCTGGCCAAACTGGCCAACAAGGCCGCCAAGAAGAACGCCCACCTGGGCGGGGTCTGCGTGTGGGATGCCGTCACCTTGGAGGACCGCGAACAACTTCTCGGCCGGCTGCCCACGGTGGAAGTCTGGGGCATCGGCCCCCGCTTGGCCAAGCGGCTGATGGGCCTGGGGATCCGGACCATGAAGGACCTTCGCGATGCCGACGCGGTGATGCTGCGCAACCGCTTCTCCATTGTCATGATGCGCACCGTGCTCGAGCTGCGGGGAATCCCCTGCATCCCCATGGAGGAAGAACACGAAATCAAGGGACAGCTGATATTCAGCCGCTCCTTCTCCACCCCGATCACCGACACCCACGGCATGGAGCAGGTCCTGGGGATCTATGCCCAACAGGCTTCCGCGCGCCTGCACAAGCACCAGCGGCAGGCCAAGGTGCTCACCGCCTGGGCCATGACCAGTTACTACAACACCCACGACAACCATCAGCCCTCGGTGACCGTCGCGCTTCCGGGCCCGACCGCCGATCCGCTGCTGCTGACGCGAGCGGCCAAGGCGTTGCTTCCCAAGATCCTGGACGGGGTGAAGTACGCCCGGGCCGGAATCGTGGTGACCGATATCCGGCCGACCGGCGCCCAGGAGACCTTCGAGCCATTCGTGAACCCCCACGAGGCGAAGGAAATCGGCCCGCTGATTCAGAAGATCAAGCAGCGCCACGGAGTGAACGCGGTCGGACTGGGCCTGGCGGGGATGAAGACCGGCCCCGAATGGACGATGCGTCGGGAGATGATGTCACCGCGCTACACCACCCACTGGGACGAGCTGCTGACCGTTTACGCCAGCTAATTCAACTCCGTTGAGTCCTTGTGCCGCCCATGGGTCATCGGTCCTTGTTTGGGGTGCGTCATTTTCTCACGCACTCTTTTGTGTGAATGAGTAATGCATCATCTACTCCCCGCGGAATGCCGGGGGGTTTCAGGGCGTCCCGGGCACTCGCTCGCTCGCACCCAGGAACCGGGCGTCCGCTGCGCGGCCGGC